>CAZSNX010000051.1:10672-15585 GCA_964607945.1 uncultured Candidatus Obscuribacterales bacterium | reverse complement strand
TATCTTCTTGAGCGAAATGAGCGAGCAAGTTGTTCAGATTTCGAATCTCAAGAAGGAGTTCGATGGCACCGTGGCGGTCGCCGGAATCTCCTTTTCAGTCGAGCGTGGAGAAACAGTCGGAATTCTTGGTCCCAACGGCGCTGGCAAGACCAGCACGATTCAAATGCTGCTCGGATTGCTAAGCCCGACCAGCGGAACCATTTCAATCTTCGGACAAGATCTCGAGCATAAACGAGTCGAAATCCTCAAGCGTTGCAATTTTTCGTCGGCTTATATCAACCTGCCTTACAACTTGCGGGTTTGGGAAAATTTGCTGATCTTTGCTGAGCTTTATCAAGTAAGAGATTCTCGAAAAAGGGCGTCCGAACTGCTTGAGATGTTCGAAATCTCGCACCTGAAAGACAAAATCACTGGTCAACTGTCATCCGGCGAAGCCACCAGAGTAAATCTCTGCAAGGCACTGCTCAACGATCCCGAGCTGCTTCTGCTCGATGAGCCGACAGCCAGCCTGGACCCCGATATCGCTGACAAAGTGAGGAAATTGCTGCGGCGGATTCAACAAGACAAGAACATTACTTTGATCAATACTTCACACAACATGAAGGACGTGCAGGAGGTTTGCGACCGCATCCTGTTTCTCTACAAAGGCAAGCTTTTGGCCGAAGGTACACCGGAGCAAATTCTGCACCGATTCGAAGGGACATCGCTCGAAGATGTCTTTATCCGGATCGCGCGCAGCGGAGACCTGCTCAGTCAGGAGGTGGAATGAATCCGCGGATCGTGTTGGCGCTGGTCATTCGTCATACCATTCTCTATTCGCGCAATGCACCACGGGTAGTGGAGCTCTTTTTTTGGCCGACCATGGACTTGCTGGTCTGGGGATTCGTCACTACTTACTTGTTGAAGGTTAGAACCGGCGCACCACCTGCAATCACATTCTTGCTGGGCGCTATGATCTTCTGGGATATCCTCTATCGGGCCCAGCAAGGCGTCACGATCTCTTACCTCGAAGAGGTCTGGTCGCGCAATCTGTTGAACATATTCGTCGCACCGGTAAGGTTGAGCGAATTCGTCGCCGCAACTTACGTTGTGGGCACAATCAAAGTGCTGGTCATACTGACAGTGCTCACCGGCATGGCCTTCTGTTTCTACTCATTCAATTTACTGGCGATCGGCCTTGCCCTGATACCGTTGTTCGCCAACCTGCTTTTTCTGGGCTGGACGATGGGACTAATGACAACGGCGCTGCTGCTACGCTGGGGACAGGCCGCCGAGGCGCTGGCCTGGGCTATTCCGTTTGCTATCCAGCCGATTTCGGCCGTCTTCTATCCGGTAAGCGTCCTGCCGCCGTGGGTTCAGCCGATCGCGTTGATGCTGCCTTCCACGCATGTTTTTGAAGGAATGAGACAAGCCTTAAAGGGAGAAGGCTTGAACGTAGAACATCTTGGTTGGGCCTTCGGATTGAACGCAATTTATGCGCTTCTGGCTGCCTGGTTGTTCACAACGATGTTTCAGGAAGCACGCAAGAAAGGTCGCCTGACAAGGATGCTTTCATGAGCAGCTAACGAGTCCGCCAGCCTTGAGTTCTCCTGTATTCCTCATACTTCACGCATTGCTGCGGCGATAACAATCGGCGAATCTCCAGCCGCATTAGACTGTATTGAGTATTAATCACACCATAAAGATTGTTCAGCTCGACTTGCCTGGCCATGATTACCTCAGCCGGCTTGCCGGTAATAATGAAATCGATGAACTCCTTACTCTTCTGGCGGTACTCCACGCGCATCGGCTCTAACTTAGGGCGGTAGTGCTCGACAATAACCGTGATGCGCTTTTTCTGCTCGTCCGATGCGCCGATAGTGGCAAGAATCGGCTGGAGATGGGAGCCGTAAGGTCTCTCGAATCCTTTTGCAGGCGCTGCTGAAGTTACCAGCACCTGCCCTTGCTGCGCATCATTTTGACTGGACTTCGTCGTACTGCTTGCCGATCTTGTTACTTTGCTGGTGCTCTGAACAACGACGTTTACAGCACTTTCTTCCGGTCCTGCCAGCGCGGTCGGCACAAATGTCAACCCGAACGCAGCACAACAAAGTGGCGTCAGAGACGAATGAAATATGCGAAATATGTATGTGACCCCCATATGGGACAAGTGCACTCCGTACAAAGGATCACTGCTCTTTACTTATACTAGCAGCTTTCTCAGACGCATAACCAGAGAGCAGGCACCGGCCAAGAGGCGGATAAATCAAAAGGCGGCAGAACCGCCGGCCGGGCTTCTCAAGAGACTTGTTCAGCTTCGTTCTCCTCCTGTGGATTGGACAGTTCACCCAATAGAATCTGGATTGATTGATAGCGCTTCTTGGTGTCAATAGCAGTGGCATTAGATACAATCCGATCCAAGCGGCCGCTTATATCATCCCGCTTCAAAATCGGATGAGATTGGCTGATCGGCTCGGGATCTTCGGCCGCAAGCAGATAGAACAATGTCGCTCCCATCGCATAAATATCGCTTTGCGGAGTTGGCTTGCCCCTGAATTGTTCCGGCGGTATGTAGGCATGCTTACCGACTACAGTACCGGTAGTGGTTAGCTCGGTCTGCTGAGCGACATTGAAGTCAACCAGCTTGAGTTTTCCCTGTGAATTGAGGATCAAATTGTCCGGAGTGAAATCACGGTGCACTACCGGCGGTGATAGAGAGTGCAGATAAGTAAGTATTTCGCACATCTGCACAGCAAGCCCGCAAACCATTGACTCCGGCAAGCAGCCTTGTCCGCCGACCAATTGCCTCAAGGACATCCCGTCGATATGTTCGAGCACCAGATAGCTGCGATGATCCTCTATGAAGAAATCACGCAGCTTAACTATTTGCGGGTGGTCCAGCTTGCTCAGCATCAGCGCTTCATTTTGAAATCTCTCCAAAGCCTCGCGCCTTACGTTCACATCTACATAGACCGGCAAAATAGACTCCTTTAAGACTATGCTGCTGTCTAAACCGGCTCGTTGGGAGGTGCTCCCAGCTGCACCACCGGATGCCATTGCGGCAGATCTGGATTCGATGGCGGCGGTGTCAGGCAGTGCTTGATGATCTAACGCCAGATAAGCGGTGCCTTGACCACCAACTCCCAGCTGTCCCAATACCTCATATCGGCCATCCTTCAACTTCACCCCTGCCAACAGCGGCGTCAGCCGCTCACGTTTCGGTGGCGCACTCAAAGCCTTGAGCCAGAGCTCGGTGTAGCTGTGATTGTGAGCCGGCGTCAATAGTTCTACCAGTTCTGAGTCTCTTGTCTTGTCTGGTGCAAATTTGTCAATCCCGCTCAACAGTTGTGCTCGCTCATCTGTCTTTGCAATCGCCCCCAATTTCAACTTCAAGAGTGGAGCCGCCGATGAGTTAAAACAGACCAGCCAATCTTGCGGAGTAGTCTTGCCGGGCGGTCTGAGCAGCTGAATATGTTTTACTTTCTTCCAATCCACCAGCGGACCGACTAAGTTTACGAACCGCCGTTTGATTAGATAACGAATGCCATATTTTGAAATGCCGATATGAGTCGGCTGCAAATAATAAGTGCAGCCGGCCAGCGCTGCCAGTCCTGTTAAGGCGGCAAAGAAATAGTAGAGCACAGCCTGACTGGCTACCGCAATTGCCGCCGCTGATCCCGCACCGCTTTGACCGAGGTGTTCAGCCAGCCAGACAGCAAGCCATGCCACCAACTTGCCGGGACCACCCATGAAAACGAACACCGCTATCAAGGTCATCACGAACCAGGCTTTCGCTTCGCTCCAAGCCGAGAATCTGTATTTAAGCCACTTCTCCATACCGGCAAATGGTCTGTAGGCGATCTCGATTTCACCTTCGTCATCAATCAAAATAGCGACAGCATCCTGATTGGGCGCGGTGACACCGGCACCGCCGACGAAATCAGGCAAGAGAGAAGCGCTTTCGGCGTCATTTGCAGCAATGGAGTTGTCGGCTGTCATGTCGCTTTTCCCTCTTCGCTAACTTCTCGCATCACCGATTCATCTAAACCGCAGGCAGCGCTGATGCCGAGTACGATTCTCTCAGCCTCGAAAGTATGCTGGAGATCTCAACCGCCGACGGCGGACGGTCAGCAGCCTCGAGTGCGGTACAGCGCTCTATCAGTTGATTGAGCTCCGCTGGCACCAAAATGCCCGCCTCGCTTGGCGATGAAACCGAAAGCGCCTCGGGGTCTTTTCCGGAAAGCAGGAAGAAGAGCGTGCAACCGAACGCGTAGATATCACTTTGGGTGACAGCCTTTCCGCGGAACTGCTCGGGCGAGATATACGACTGCTTTCCGACTAGAGTTCCGGTTGCAGTACCGACAAATTCATTTGCAGCGCCGAAATCAATCAATGTTATGCCGCCGTCCTCCTTCAATACAAGATTGTCCGGAGTGAGATCGCGATGAATCACTGGTGGACTCTGACTGTGGAGATAAGCCAATATCTCGGAGATCTGGCTTGCCCAGTCGAGTATCTTCTCTACCGGTTGCGCCCCATTCTGCTTGACCAGTTGTCTCAAATCCTGCCCGTCAATATACTCAAGCACTAGATAATTGCGACCTTCCTGCGCGAAATGATCGAGCACTCGAGCAATTTTCGGATGATGCAATTTGATTAGCAACTTGGCCTCTCGTTGAAAGAGCTCGTATGCCTTTTCACGCGACTGCTCGTCAGCGTTCGCAGGAACTACCGCTTCCTTGACGACGACCAGCTCCAGATTGTTTCTTTGAGCAAGATAAATCGCCGACAATCCCCCAAATGCCAATTGCCTCACTACTTTCAGCCGCCCGGACTCCAACTCGCGTCCGGGCTCGAGCGGCACAAAGGATGTGGCGCTGAAACGCCGGCGCAACTCTTCCTCCCACATTTGGGTGTAACTGAGATTGGTAACG
>CAZSNX010000051.1:0-10662 GCA_964607945.1 uncultured Candidatus Obscuribacterales bacterium | reverse complement strand
ACGCCATTGCTTTCGTTTTGCAAAGTATTTTGAAAGTCGACCAACTCAGGCGGGCGGCAACTTTCCTCCGCCCAGACTTCAACTGCCAGCAAAAGTTGCTCGAGATCCGCCTTCGAGACTTGATTCAGCCCGACTCTGACAGACCCGCCCGACTTAAAGAATAGAGTCAAATGATCATCTGAACCAAACGAGACGGTGGAACTCCAATGCACACCGACATGCTGTACATCAGACCACAGCCTTTCTCTCCGGAATGACAGACCGGGCAGGTAACGCAGCGGAAATGCCATCCCCTCTTTGCTGACGAGAATACGATCGTCTTCGCAGATTGCACTGAGAAGCACTGCCATCAGCGGAACAGACAACAAGAGAGCCATGACCGCGATACACAACCACGGGTTGAGCGCCATTTGAGGGTTGAGCAGGATCAGCTGTATGAACTGTCCGAGCAAAAAGGGAATGAACAGCGCCCAAAACGGCATTAACGCTCCCATTGCAGTCAACCCGACCTGCGCAGGAACGGACTTGCACTTGATGGAAATCTCAAGTTCAGCCACTGGCTAAGCTCTGCTCCATGCAATCTAACTCCGCATCACCCGAACAATTCCCTCCTGGCGCGCCTATTATCGCCGGCAGCTCGAAATTGTCCTGGAGCACTCTCACCTTCTATGACAGATACCCAAAAGCAGCGCCGGTTTAACGGATTTAGCACCCAACCCGAAACAGATACAGACAGTCCCGACAGAAGCAGCCAGACGGACTTCAGCCTCGAAGCCAGGCCTTTTGCTATACTCTGGACCTTCAGTACTTCCGGAGAGCCACATGGCTTCGCCGCTCAAGAAAATACGAATTCTGGACTTCACTCATTTACTGCCAGGCGAGCTTTGCTCGA
This sequence comes from uncultured Candidatus Obscuribacterales bacterium, assembly GCA_964607945.1. GTDB lineage: Bacteria > Cyanobacteriota > Vampirovibrionia > Obscuribacterales > Obscuribacteraceae > JAGVKB01. Next base: position 9,770 of record CAZSNX010000051.1, on the reverse strand, counting down.
CAATTTTGGCAGACTTGGGTTGCGAGATCGTACGGATAGAACCAATTAAACCGGGTCTTGGACAATCATTGCCACCGATAGTCAAAGGAGAGAGCCTTTACTACTGGAGCGTTCATCGCAACAAGAAGCGCCTCAAACTCGACCTTAAGTGTCCCGATGGGCTGGCAGTGGCTCAGCAATTGGCGGAACGCTCCGATATCGTCCTGGAAAATTTCCGCCCAGGCGTCATGACCAGGCTCGGTCTGGGATACAGACAGCTCAAGAAAGTGAACAAGCAGCTGATCTATTGCTCGATCTCAGGCTATGGTCAAAACACAAGCTGGAGCCAGCGCCCCGGGCACGATTTAAATTTCGTGGCGGAATCAGGCATACTCCACTACAATCGCCAGCAGGACGGTACTCCCGTCCTGCCGGGAGTACTGATCTCCGACTATATGTCGGCCGTCTACGCCGCCCTGGCTATTACCAGCGCTTTGCACGAACGCGATGCGAGCAGCAAAGGGAAGCATATCGATATCAGCATGTTCGAATGCGCACTTTCGACCATGAGCGTTTTGAGCACGGCCATGCTGTATACCGGATTGCCACCGGAATCAGGAAATCACACCTATCAAACCGAGCTGCCCAACTACAACATCTATGAATGCGCCGACCGACGGTTCATCGCTGTCGCGTCGCTTGAACCGCAGTTTTGGCAAACATTTTGCCGAACAATCGGCCGACCGGAATTGGTCCAAAGCTATCAAGGCGGTCCTGACGCCGGGTTAAGAAAGGAGCTATCCGCAATCTTTGCCCAAAAGTCGTTATCTGAGTGGCAAGAGCTGTTCGCCCGCACCGACTGTTGTGTTTCACCGGTACAAACGCTCGATGAAGCGCTTCATTGCTCACCGGCCTTTGAGCGGTCTGTGTTGACCGGCTTTACTCATCCGACTCTCGGCAAAGTACCGCAATTAGCCACGCCGGTGAAAGCAAGAAATGGAAACACCGACGACACCGATCATCAGCCTCAATATCAACCAATCGAAATCCTCAAATCGGCAGGCTATTCGAGGCGAAAGATCGATCGGTTGATTGCCAATGGCGTGCTCGGGCCAACCTAGACTCTCAAAATTTTTCACGACTCTTTCACAAAAAGTTGGGAAGCTAACCACGTGATTCACGAAAGACGCCGGTGAGGCAGGCAGTCTCATCCGTTTCGTGCGTACACAACAAGCCCTTTCTCCAAGCAGCTAATGCAATTTCAGATTGCACCAATTTGAAATTGCAAATTTCGCTCATCTATCATCATGCCTAAAGACGAAATCCCACCACCAGACACCACCCAGGCGAAGGACAACACTCCGGTCAACGATGCCTCCGGGAGCAACGCCGCCAATGTCGAAACCCTGGCCAGAATCAGCCAAGATGTCACACGTGAAAGAGAAGATCGAGCCAAAACAGATTCACGCGATGAGAAGGAGAGAGTCCGTCAGGAAAAAGACAAGGTTTGGGACAAAGACACCAAAACTGGTGAATTCAAAGCCTTAAATATCGATCCGCCGGCGGCTCAACTGTTTGCATCCGCTCAAAAACGAGCACTGCCGGAAACAGCAGGCTCAGATCAGCCAAACGGTTCAGGACAGTCACCAGGGCAAAATGCCGCGCAACAAGGAGCAAACGCAGCGCTAGAAGGAGCAGCCAAAGCATTGGCAGCCGCCGCACCAGGCGATGGTGCAGCTCAGAAATTGGCCTTTGCAGCCGCCCAAGGCGCTGCTGACAAAGCTGCCGAGCAACCGCCGGCAGCCAAGGACAAAGCACAACCGGAAGGCGATCAAGCCAAGGACAAAGTGAAAGAAGGCGACACGCCGCTGGATGCCGCCACGCAACAAGCGAAAGACAAATTCCTCGAACAGATGAAGGGGCGCTTAAACGAGAGCGACTACAAAGAATTGGAAAAGCGCCTGGGCCAGATGGACCAGCGCATCCTCAACAATAAAGTGGAAGGCCGTGACGGCAAAATCAATCAGCAACAGGAACTAAAGAAGACTTACGAAGCCTTGGGACAACTTGCCGACGGCAGGGCTGAAGGGAAAGATGGTCTCAAGCACAACGGCGAGAACGTTTATAACAAAGACGACATCAACAAGATAATCACGGACACCGTCTCCAAACTGGCCGACCCGGAACGCAACTTCAATCAAGGGATGCACAACACCTGCGCGCTTCAATCTATCGCCAGGCAAGAAGCAGCAATTTCACCAAGCACTTACGCGCAACGGCAGGCCGATATTGCCCGAACCGGTCAATTCCAGGCCGATGGAAAGGCAGTCAAGCTGGACGTCGCCAGCCTGCGATTGGACGGCGAGGCCAGGAACAACGGACTGTGGCCGCAAGGAGATACTCGCGGCGCAAGCGGTCATAACAATGACATTGCAATGGCCCAGTTGAATCTGAATCAAAAATACGGCAGTGACAGCCAGGGCAACGGCAATCGCATCTACAAGCAAAGTCCGAATGCCACCGGTCATGGCAACACCGGCGAAAGTATTGTGGACAGAGCAACCGGACAGGCCGTCGGAGACAATCCCGAAATCAACGCAAGCGGGATTAGCAGCACAAAGCAATCGGCATTCGGACACCGCTTCGGCGATCAGTTCGGTAAAGCCACTACCTTCGTCAACGCAGCCGCATTCGGAAAGATAGACAATGTCTCCAGCTTCAACAATGGAACCGAGATGAAGAATCAGCTCAAAGCAAATGAAGCCAAGGGCTGGCAATACTCGACAATAGGCATGCATACCGGGCATTGGAGCGGCTCGGAAGGACAAGGCGGTGCAGGAGGATGGCACGCTGTGTCAGTTTCAATGGCAGCCGGAGACAAGGTAAATGTGATTAACAACTGGGGCGGCAAATTCAACTTCACTGACAGCAACGGCAAAGCACAAGATGCCGACAACGTGATGGACTGGATGAACGACACCCAAAACACTCCAGGATCAGGTTATAAACCAGGCGATCACAACTTCGATCCCGATGGCAAATCGAGAGTAGACAAAGACAAGGATAAAGAGAAAGAGCCGGAAAAAGACAAGAAAGAGCCCGATCCAAAGAAGCAAGAAGACCCCAAGAAGAAGTTCGAGAAGAAAGACGTACTCGATCCCAGTCAAGCTCAACAGCTGATCGATGCCCTGGCCGACGCAGCGCAATTACAGTCACAGTTAGATCAACTCAGCCAGGGTGATGCTCGACGATCCCAACTTCAGGCAGACAAGTCAAATGCCGAAAGATCTGCTGTAGTTGCTTCCGGAAGTCTGACCCGATCGATAGAAATCGACGTCTAGTTGTTAACCGTGAGGTTTGAAATGGTAGACTCAGCTCAACTCGTTGGCAAGCCGCAGCATCGCATGATTGACGTCACGAATTATCGGCAGATCAAATTCCTGAGAGTCCCAATCGGCTGGGCCGAAGCTCCGGCGATGGCGGGTGGAGTCGGCTTTCAATCTCTGCGGTCATTCAAGCCTGCCGAAGAGACGGAGGTCAAAATTTGTCTTGCATACCGGGGGCTGCCATTAAGCGAGCAAGGCAGCGCGAACTTTCGCAAGATTTTGCACGATTACGGCAACTTGGTCTATGTCAGCACCGGCACCGCACCAAGCGCGTCAGAAACTTCATTAATTGCCAGCTTGAGCGAAGTGCTCGGCACAGCCAGCAACAATCAAGTTGTCAACCGAGAATCCGGTTGGCGCGGACCTTGCTTCCAGCTCAATCGAGCCGAAGTCATTCACTTAAACGGCAAAGCACTGCTGTCGGTGCAGGGTTGGTATCAAGATCCCGAACACTGTACTGCACTCAATGAGTTCTATGGATTTTTCTACGATGCAGATCCACAAGAAACGCTTTGTCCGGTTGAAGAGATATTCTTCCAAGCCCCGAATGCGAGAGCCTATACTCATCATCTGCCGGAATTCAAGCGCGCGATTCAATCAGTCATTTGGAAGTAACCAAGTCTGCAGATTACCTGCAAGCGCCGGAGGTGGTCAATCCCGGATCTGTTTGATTGATCTTGCTCTCTCTTGGCTGATCGTCTGGCACCGACTTCTGGCAGCTCATTTGCCCAACAGCATCAGTCTTGCAGAGCAGAGGCTTCTCTGCTTCGACCACCAGCGGACCGGCTCCGAATGCCGCCAAGATAAACAGACCACCCATCGTTGCCAAATTCTGCAGCAACAGGATCATTTGCATCGTACTTGCATATGTTGAAAACGACAGACCGTTAACCAGCATGTAGCTGACCGGGATCAAATAAAGAATCAACATGACGGCCGCTTGCCGAGCAGCAACTCCAGTCAGCAGCGCCAAGGCGCCAACCAGCTCGATCATAATCGCTGCCGCAAAAACATACGGAATAAACGGGACACCCATTTCAGACATCATCGACATTGCGGTCGAGGGATCAATAATCTTTGCAATTGCACTAACAAAGAACAGCGAACTAATCAAAATTCGTCCGAGCATTGCCACCAGTCCTTGCATTTCAGTAAGCGGCATCTCGTAATTCCGAATCGTCTTCATCTAATTACCTCCAGAATAAATCATGGCGCCACTAATGCAGTCGATCGAGTGCTCTCGACCATCCGGCTTTGAGATTCTGCCAGGCACCACGCAAGCCAGACTTGAGCTCAAACCAAGCTCGCCTGACCTTCTCCTTATCCGCATCAACTGACTGACAGCGGCTCTTCAACTTGTGATTCAAGCAGTCCAAAGCAAATGATGCGTGCTCGACAGCATTTGTTTTAAGCTCGTCGGCCCGACCGATGCATCTATCTACTTTCGCACCAAAGCTGGCCAGACTAATTTCTACAAAATGCCTCCGACAATGATTGGCGCTCCGCACAGTGCGGTCGACCGGCTTACTTTGATGGAATACTATTTCGTTACTGCTGTACATCGGGTGTTCCTCCTGGTCAAGGTGATCAGCCAACACGCCTGGGTTCAGCCCAACAGTTGACGGCACAGTGCAATCAATTGTTCCTGATTGCACTGATTAAGCCGATTCCGCTTAACATATGCGAGCCAAAATGAATTGAAAGGCGCGCTTTAACCGTCAGCCGATGGATGACACCGACTGGCAGCTGGGTTTCTCCGGAGTTGTACTATTGCTGATTTAGCGCTTTGCGTCGGGAGAGATCATTATTTTGGAATTGGGATTTTTCTGCTCAATCTGCTGCATCACTTTGAAGACTGACTTTCGGATTGATTCCAATCGATTGGTGTCATCAAAGATTTTGACTGCAACCTTTTGAATCTCTTGATTGTTGTGCGGAGCATCGTCAAAGAGCGGCAACAATTGGTCGAGATGACTATTCATCTCCTGTACGTCTAAAGCCCACTTATCCCAAAGCGGATCAATTTCCTTTTCCAACTGCTCCGGAATCACAATCTGCTTGACACCCTGCTTTAAGTCTTTGACTTGCTTAGTCAAGTCTCTAATGACCGGCTCCATTGTCGCCAGAAAGAACACCAACCACTCGCGGCGAGCCGGCAGCATCGCCGAGTCACTATTTTTTATCGGAATTGAAGTTATCTCCGGGATATCAGCGCTGTCCTTAGCATTTACAGGTCTTCTTGCGGCCTCTTCGTAAACGTTGATTGATTGCTGCTTTATGTGGCGCAAAAGTATGCCGACATCCTGGATATCGTTAAGGCTGAGCTCTTCGAGCTGTTCTTGCCCGGTCTTGTCGGCAGGACTGGACTTTTCCACTTGAGCCCAAACCGGATTCAATCCGCAAACTAGCAGAGCCAGCGCCACAGTAGCCGAGTTAATACGGCTACGAGTAGCACTGTGGAAAACTTTTGCTCTCCAAGTATTGGCGGCTTGAACTTTCATTTTCTCTCCTCGTTAGAGTTCGAACAGCTCGTCAGTCAAGCCGGCGTTCCGATTCATGCTCTTGAAGCTGGCACTACTGGCAAGTTTGCCATTGAAATAAGCGTCGATCCGAATCGGTACTTTCAGATTGGAGTCGACGAAGACTCGGCGCGAAAGCGCTGCCGGAGAATGAGCCGGTTCATAAATATCCAGAACATAGACTCTGGCCATCACAGATTGATCTTGGACCGGCGCAGCACTGACTCGACTGGTGCAACCGCGTTTGAGCATCTCCTTGAATTCTTTGACAAGATCAGGGAGATCCGTCTTCATCACGTTAGTACCGTTTTGCAAGATGAGCATGCGTGAATCGGGGTCGAGATTCATCGACATTCCACCAAGCATCCAACCGCCTTTCGCGCGCACAGTGCCGTCTTTACGCCGTACCACCACCGAGCCGTCGCGATAGCCCCCACCGACAACTTCAATGCGCATCTGCTTGTCTTTGTAAAAAACCTTGCAGCCGGACTTGGCGGTCTTGTCGTTCTTGAAAATCTCCAGGGACGACTCGCATGTGTAATTGCTCCATTGCGAAGCTGTTTTATCCATTTCGGACAAGAAGTCGGCACCATCACCCATCTTGTCCGGTTCCACCACAGCGACAGACTTGGCATCACCGGTTAAGCCGGCAAGACACCACGACGGACAACCGACTGCCATCTCAAGTAACACGGCAGCAACAATCCCAGCGCTGATTGCTGCTCGCAGCCAACGGCGCTGGGTTGATTCGGATTTATCTGTTGAGTCCAAGTTGAAGAAGTTCCCTCAGGAGAACCATTTCTCTGGGCAATCTGCCTTTCAGCTTCTCGAAAAGCTCCGCTTGTAATTCAAGCTCAGTTTGCCATTCTTGAGAATTAACCTTCATCAAGGTCTCAAACTGTTCTTGGGTAACGGACTCCAAGCCAGACCAATCGATATCCTGATAGCGCGGAATCCAGCCAAGTTGAGTCTGCTGAGCACCGACAGCACCGGCTGTTCGCTTGAACATCCATTGCAGGATCCGCATGTTCTCGCCAAAGCCGGGCCAGAGGAACTTGCCTTTTTCATCGAGACGGAACCAATTGACACAAAATACATGCGGCGGCGAAGTCACTTCACGGCCCATTTGCAACCAATGGTCGAAGTAATCACCCATGTGATAACCGCAGAAGGGCAGCATCGCCATCGGATCGCGTCGGACTTCTCCGACCTTACCGGCTGCAGCCGCAGTCGTCTCAGAACCCATGGTGGCGGCCATGTACACTCCGCTGTTCCAGCTGAACGCTTCCGTTACCAGCGGAACGGTGGTAGCTCTGCGGCCTCCGAAGACGAAAGCGCTGATGGGCACACCCTTAGGATCATTCCACTGCGGATCGAGCGAAGGACATTGGTCAGCCGGAACAGTAAATCGTGCATTCGGATGGGCAGCCGGTCGGCCGCTGGCAGGCGTCCAGGGCATCCCCTGCCAGTCGGTCAAGTGAGCAGGCGGCGAGTCGGTCGCACCTTCCCACCAGACGTCACCATCGGCGGTCAGCGCCACATTGGTGAATATGCAATTTTCACGCAAGGTTCTCATCGCGTTCGGATTTGTTTTGTCGGAGGTGCCGGGAGCGACTCCGAAATAGCCAGCTTCCGGGTTGATAGCGTATAGCCGTCCGTCCGGTCCTGGCTTGATCCACGCAATATCATCACCGACAGTGGTGACTTTCCAGCCCTTAAGCGCTGCCGGTGGCACCAGCATTGCCAGGTTGGTCTTGCCGCAAGCGCTCGGGAATGCCGCGGCAATGTATTTCTTTTCTCCTTGCGGTGATTCAATCCCCAGAATGAGCATATGCTCTGCCAACCAGCCTTCTTCACGAGCCATGATGGAGGCTATACGCAGCGCGAAACACTTCTTACCCAGCAAGGCATTGCCGCCGTAGCCCGAACCGAAGGACCAGATTTCGCGAGTCTCCGGGAAATGACAAATATACTTGTGGTCGCGATTGCACGGCCAGGAAACATCGGCCTGACCAGGAGCCAGTGGGCTGCCCACGGAATGCAGGCAGGGGACGAAATCGCCGTCCTCTCCCAAAATATCCACTACCGCTTTGCCCATCCGAGTCATAATTCGCATGCTGGCGGCGACATAAGGAGAATCGCTGACTTCTACACCGATATGAGCGATTTTTGATCCCAATGGTCCCATGCTGAACGGAATAACGTACATCGTGCGCCCGCGCATACAACCGCTGAACAACCCAGTCAGAGTCTGCTTTGCCTCAGCCGGATCCATCCAGTTGTTATTCGGACCGGCATCCTCTTCGTTCCTCGAGCAGATGAATGTGCGGTCTTCAACTCTAGCCACGTCAGAAACATCCGAACGAGCGAGAAAACTATTTGGACGCAGCTCGGAATTCAACTTAATCAGAGTCCCGGCGTTGACCATCTCCCCACACAGCCGGTCAAACTCTTCCTGCGAACCATCGCACCAGTAGACCTTTTCGGGCTGGCAAAGAGCTTTGAGCTCGTTGACCCATTCCTTCAACTTGCGATTCGCGACCGGATAGCTCGACTCTGCATCAATAACAAGGCTGGAACTCATAGTTTTAATCACTTGACAAATCTCTAGCGGAACTAACCAAATACTGCCCAGCATTTTACGCCGATCCAAAACGCTTTTGGCTGATTCACCCGGTTTAATTCCGAAACGCTTAACCGACATAACAACCCGGCAAACGCCGCGACCGGCTAGCCGTAGAGCTTGCAAAGCAAAGCGGAATTACGACCTTTTAAATAGGCTAAAACTCGATTAATCAGAGAATGCAGGCCGCAGATCTACCTTGAAGCCGGTGCGAACTGTGACACTGTATTTAGTATCATTTCGCAACCGTTGCCAGCCTCACGCAATCGATTCGCTGGCGTCACGACCGGCTCACATTCAAGACAAAAACAGGCGCCTCAGAATTGCCCGGACTTCCACCTGAGCTTTCAGCCTTGATAGTTTCTTGATATAATCTTTATATTTAATTGACAGTTGTAAATCGAAGTAGACTCGCAACCGCAGGAAACGACTAGCCGTGGATAAGGAAAAGGTTATCGTCGCCTTACACGATCAGTTCACAGGCACAAGCCTGCAGGATTTTATCGCCCGGCACGACTGGAAGCCAAGTACCGAGTTTCATGTTGCTCACGTAATTGAAGGGTCAGCACCACCTCGTCGTGCAGACCCGGAGTGGGAGGTGCAGCTGCGTAAGGCACGCGAAACTGCGTCGTCGCTGGTCGGGGAGTTTGCCCAGGCAATCAGGCAGCATTCTCCCCAAGCCCATGTCGCCGAACATGTTCTGGAAGGGCGAGCGGTCGACGAGTTGGTCCGGCTCGCTCAGCTTCAGACAGCTTCATTGATCATTATGGGTTGCCGTGGACGCCGGGGGCTGAAAAGACTCATTCTGGGAAGTGTTTCGGGCGAAGTGGCAAGTAAAGCTCCCTGTTCTGTCGTAATTTTGAAGAAGAATCACCTTGCTTTTGCGCAAGCCAGGTAATCCTTGTAGTAATCTGCACATTCGAAGCGCTAGGATAGTGTAGGTAATGAACTCAGGGGATTATAAGTGGCGGTAGCTGAACGCCGAGCGCAAACAGTAAAAAATCGTTTCCGGCGATGGTTTTTCGAAGGCATCGGACTTCATCATAAGGCTGCACCGACTCACCAGGATGCCTGGTGGAAAGTAATGTGCCTGACTGGTGTGGATTACTTCTCAACAATGGGCTATCAGCCCGGTATCGCCTTCCTTGCCGCCGGTTTGCTTTCACCGATTGCAACGTCGATAGTCGTTTTAATGACTCTGTTTGGATTAGTTCCGCTCTATTTTAAGGTAGCCAGAGAAAGCCCGCACGGACAAGGCAGCAT
>CAZSNX010000050.1:0-15755 GCA_964607945.1 uncultured Candidatus Obscuribacterales bacterium | reverse complement strand
CGGTCTAGCGATTGGACGGCTCGTAAGAGTCGTCCGGGAAGCTGCTCAATCACCCCGAATTTAACTTGAGTCGCCATTACCGATGGTGCTTACGTTTGAAAGAGAACCGGCGAGAGCTAACACTATGGATTGTACCCGATTGCCCCTAACGGCGATTGCCTTGGAGTATGCGCCTGACCTCCTGAGCAATGGCACGACAACACTTCAAGCCGCCGGTATGCCTGAGATGAGCATAGTCCCGAAAGTCGGCAGCAGTGTAATCGCCGGATTGCAGATCCAAGAAATCAGCTCCGTAATACTTCGCCTTTTCCTGCAACATATCCATGTACTGCCGATAGAAATCCGGCTCCAACAGTTTCAAGTTAAATTGCGGCAATGGCATATTTACGACTAGAACTGGAACCTTTTTGCTTCGGCAATTCGCCAGCATTAGTTCGAAGCATTGCACCTGCACCTTGTATCGCTTCCAATTCAGCGGGTTATATCGATGCATGTATGTCGCTTCATCCTCATACATTTCATATTTACTAAGCGGAGTATCAATAGTTCTCTTTGACAGCACCGCTTGCCAGGCAATGCTGCGATTTTCATAAATGCTACGAATGTACTTCTTGAACAGATAAGCGAAATCTCCTCGTACCGCATATAGTCTCAGTAGACGAGCGATCGCCTTCTCAACAGGCTCTGACTCACTTCTAGGACTGTCTTGAGCGTATAGGAGATTGTCGATAAAGTCTCTCGGTGCAACCATTATGACGATCAGCTTCGGCGAGCCCTTTGACAGGGCTTCCGCCAGCAATTGAAGATCATGTGAAATTAAGTAGCCAGGACAAGAATAATTGAAGAATGAAAGTGGCAGTCCGACTTCTTGCCTGATACATTTGGCATCGCAGTAGGTAGTGAAGTCCGCCGAGAAAAACAACGGATACGGCTTCTGCATCAAAGAGTAGTCTGCTGTCGCAATAGCGCACATCGCCAGAGATGAGCCAAGGATCAATACATCTGGCGATTTTTTGCGCCAACTCAGCTCTGCGCTCTTATTGAAGTAAGAGTGTTGATCCAAGAATGGTCTTCCATCTACAGCGAAATTGCGCAGTGGCCGCCAGCAGTCAATCGCAACGTTCACGAGCAAAAAAAGTAGCAGTGCTGCCACGGTCCGACATCGAAACACCGAGACTATAGAGTTCAGAAAGTTCTGAATTACAGCCATGCTATCTACTTAGTGACGCATCAGACTTGCCGTAAATACGTTCAAGCAGTGCACCGACACCTCTTAGGACCGACTCGCAACCTGGCAACCAGAGCAGCCCAGACACCGGTAGGAGCAATGGCAACCGAACAAACAAAGATCGCGCCGAACCGGTCGATGATTGCCAGGCGGCACCATTGGCAGCTCTCACAAAAACACCAGGACACTCAGGCAGCTCAACCGAGTCGAACTGGCCGGAGTCAACTACATTTTCCAGATTCACCAGTCTCAGCACGTCAAGCCGTCTGATCGTTTCTGCCAACCGCAGGGAGACTCCATTTCGACTATCATAGAAGGCCCACAAAGGCTTGCCGGTCAGCTTTGCCACCTGCGTACGGCAGGCAGCCGCCAGATAGGCGAAATCAGCGGAGTCGACAAAGCACAGATAACAGCTAAGCATGATCGGCTGAAACAATGGAATGACCATTACCCAATCGAGCCCCAAGTGAAAGATAACCCCCGCCAACAGGAGTGGGTAGCGAAACTCCTTTATCCAAATCAAGAAGCAAAGGGAGAACTCTAAAACCAAGGTCCCCCAGGTAAGCAGCTTAGACGCCCAGAGTTGGTCAAGCAAGTAAGGAACCTGGAATCGCTGAAACTGAATCAAGTGTGCCGCGAAGTAAACAGCGGTGCCATCCATCCAGGTCTTTCCATGCAGCTTGCTGGTAAAAGCCCCCCAGTAAACTATTGCCAATTGCACTTGAATCAGACGTTGACCAAAGAGACTGCCATTCTTAACTGGTCCGAAATCAGGATTTCTCAAGCGCCAGACTTGCCAAAGTCGCTTAAATGAGAGCGTTTCTCCGCAGCGTGAAAAGACCAGATAGAGCAATGACTCACACATTATCTTATCGCCGGTGTGAAGGACGAAATGATTGCGACTGTCCAGACTGAGGATCAACAGAAAACAGATAAACGCACTCAATCGGGAGAATACTCCAAGCGCCAAGCAGAGCCCAGATATTGCTAGCAGTACCAGCAACCTGTACAACCAGACATCATCCGGTGGCAAGAAAGTCAAAACATTGAGCTCCGGAGCATGCATCCAGTTGCCGGTAGTTTCAGGTTGAACGATTGCATGCTGACCAAAGAAAGTGCCGGCTTCCGGCGAAAATAAAATCGTAAAGTAAACTACCAGCAACCCAATTGCGATACGAAACAAAGCTACCGGCAGCGGCGAACCTTCGCCAAACCAGAAATCATTCCAAGTAGACCAAAGATTTTTCAGACTCATTTGAGATCTTCTGGATGCACGCTGTAACTAAAGACCTCGTCTGTAACTTGCGGCAATGGCGGCAGAGACTGTCCGTCGATTGCCGGTGGAACTATATCGGTGAAATCCCGATAGATTGTCACTTGTACCGGTTGATTGGTCGGATTTCGGTGCAGCCAGGCAATATACTTTGCAGCATCGGTCACCAACACCCGGTTGTTTTTTGACCACATGAAGTAATACTGCCACTCTTCCCAGGCAAGCTTGAATTGACGCTGACAATCATCGTTTTTCCACTGCGTCAAATACGGAAAGACCCATGTCTTCTTTGAACCATCACTAAATTCAATTACGGCCCTGAAAATTTGGTCGTAGAAGGCCGGGTCGGGAGCGAACACTCCATAGCTGTTATATAGTCCCAGATAGTTGAAGGGTCCTTTGAAGATACGATCGCACAGCTCATGGAAGGGAGACGATGGCGAAGCGGCGATTACCAAAACGGAGAGATAGACGAATAGCAACAAGCTAACTACAATCCGCCGCATTTCTTCAAAACGTATTCTCATGCTGCTCATTTGCGTCGACTCCTGGCGCTAGAGACACAACAGCTCAACTCTTGTCAGACTTACGTTCATAGACAAACATGACATCATAGGTTTCCGGCCACTGTGGCAGAGCAACTATCTCCTTAAGCTTCCAACTCTTGAACAGAAGTCTAAAGAAGGCATCATCAGCGCTTGTCAGCCCCTCCGGCTCGCCGATGTAGACGAGATTTCGTCCGGGATACTTTGAAAGGGATTCGAATGCAATTGAATCTTTGGCGGGAGGGTTCAAAATCACAAGGGTTCGATTTGTTTCCGCTTCTACTTCTTTTGCTCCTGGCGAAAGTATTCTGGTGCCCGGAGAAGATTGCAGCGGTTGCTCGTGCTCGTCGCCTGGTTTGTACGCAAACTCATAAGCAGTAACGTCATTCTTGCTCTTCTGCAACATCGACTGCCAATAGTCCACCCCCCTGCCTATGCAAACAAGCGGTTGCAATCGCTGCAAGATCTCGATTGCATGATGAGTTGGAATTGCCCGGCAATACTTCTGAGACAGATTCGAACGTTCCTCGAAACGATCCTGGCGATGTTTGATTGACCGATACTCTGTCAAATATGGATTGTCAATTACAGGCATTGCAGCGGAATCAGCTTTGGCGTCAGCCTGCTTAAGGTTAGCTGGAGGCAACGGTTCTGTTTGATGGCAGGAGTGCCATTCCTTATACAGAACAGAAACGAATTCCGCTCTATCTAATAGCAACACCTTGTTGTAGAGCGAGACTCGATTGAAGATATCCATAATTCTCTGGAACAGCAGTTCTGACTCACCGTATAAGCCAGCGTGACAGTAGTTGTAAGCCAACGTCTCAAGCGTCTGGACGAGATCCGGTGCCGCGGCTTCCAACAAAGTTGTTTGATCCTTTCTTCTGCGAGAGGCGTTGAGAAAGATCTCGGACAATCGACCCGATGGAAACGGAGGTCGCTTGGGTTGCGCAGTATGTTCGGCAAGACTCTTCCAGCGGTTGTTTGCCTCGACCGAGTATTTCAAGGCCAGCTGATCATGACCGGTATCTTTGCACAGCTCTGCACGCTCTTCAGACATCTTTGCCACCAGATCCAAAAGCAGATACGAGTATGCATCAAAAACAGGATTGGACTTGGCAGCAGCAGCAAACATGTAGGCTTTGTTGTATAAGGGAATTGCCTGCATTTCGTCTCCAAGCTTGACGCAGGTATCGGCAAGTTTGCACAAACTCCCGGACAACCCGATTAACTGTCCGTCCTTCTCATAGATGGCAGCGGAGCGCTGATACTGATCGAAAGCCTGCTTGTACTTCGCTTGCCAATAATAGGCATCGCCAAGCTCTGATAGATTCCAAGCCAGGCTGCCGTTGTTACTTGCACCTTGACGCTGCTTGATCGATACCAGCTTGAGGTACAGTTGCTGCGCTCTCTCATAATTACCCAAGTTGAACTCGAGTTGCGCCAGAGCATGAAGAGATTTGCATAGAGCGCGCGAATCGGCACTTGCACTTTCAGCCAGATTCAGAGCCTGCTGCAGGGCAGCTTCAGCTTTGTCCAGCCGGCCTTCCTGTTGAAATTGCTCGGCTTGATTGTAGATAACTTTCCAACTGTCGCTCGAACTCGTCCGCTTCGAGCTTTCATTGCACGACTGCAGCGCAAGGAGAGTCAATCCAGCAAAAAGGGCTGATACAACTATTGTTTGAAGCATGCCGAGCGATTTACGCACCAACGGTCCTCCAGAACTAACGCCGAGACCCGGTGGATTTGACTACTTCATCGTACCAGCGGCCAAAATGCGTGACGTAGCTTTCATCGGTCGCGGAATTTTGAGCATTGTTCAAGAAGTTCGTAACCGCGATGCTTCCCCGGTCATCAAAGGCACTAAGCAGCCGCTCGGTAGACTTGTCCAGCGTGATGCCAGCCGATTTCAACTCACGGGCTACGACAAGCTCGTGAATGACTGCGTCAGATTCGTCTTCCAGCCCACGTTCGATAAACTGCTGCCGGCTAATCTTTTCTCTCGACGGAGCAGCCGTCGGATTGAGCAAAGCATGCGCATACTCATGGGAGATTGCCAGCAGCTTTCTGCTTGAACTGCAGCTGCTTGCGATATTGATGGTGCGCGATTTTTGATCGAAGAAAGCGCGACATGGTCCAGGCACAAAGCGTACTTTCACTCCGCGATCGAGCAAGGCCGTAAGATCGTCGATCACCGTATGAGACTGTTCAGAGATTTTAGCGAGATCGGCTCCCAAAGTTGCTCGGCAGCGGTCAAGTTGACCGGTTAACTCGCTTACGTGCTCAGCCGGCTTGGCGCCTGCACGCTTGCGCATATACATATACAGTCCATCATACACGCCCGGCCACTGGGGTATTTCGATCTGCCCGACCAAATCCCAATCGCGCGCAAGCAGGTTGTGAAACTCAGCGGTGCCGCTGCATCCGCCCGGACCTTCGCCGACATAAATGACGGTATTGCCGTTGAATAAGCGCAATGCATTGTATGCGCATCGATTTACTTCAGGCGGCCAGCATAAGAAAAGTGTTTGAGCGGAACTTCTTCTAACGGCAGTCTCGTCGCCGGAAAGCACGGTCGTCCAGCTGCGCCCGGCTCCGCGGTGCCACTGATTGCCGGAGGATGGAACAGGATTCAAGTCATAAGCCGCTATCTTGACTCCCAGTTGCCGCAACAAGTATGCCCAATAGCCAGTTCCCGCACCGATCTCAATGATTGGTTGATTCTGCTTGAGTGCATCCAGAGCCGCCTGATTGGGTATGGCCCAGGCATACTTGTGACAGAGCTGCTGATGCATATCGAAACACTCTTGTTGGTCTTTCAGCGCTTGAAACTCCGTCCAATAGGGATTATTGATCGCGCCTGGTGCGCCACCAGGCTTATCTTTGCTGCCAGCTTCGGTGGCGGCAAACCGTCTGCCGGCAATCAAGCAATCCTCCTTCATCCGATAGATAGCTTTTACTAGTGCAGCCCTGACTGTGGAATCAACTTGTCTGGAAGGGTTCAAAGCGAGAACTTGCTGCTCGAAGAGAGTGTCATATATTTTGAGCGCTTCGACGTGCCGACCGCCATGGCACAGCCGCTCTGCCAATTGCTTGAGGATTTCCTCCTTTGCGGCCAGTCCGTTCCCGCTAGAGTCGGCAGCTGAGCTGGTACCTGGAAAAGCGTGATTTGCTCGCCCAGCCGCAACCAAGTCGCTCAACTGCTTCCATATATTAGATGCCCTCTTAGATACCGACTGGGACTCGTCCTTATCTCCTTTTTCCGCCAGGAAACGAGCATAATCCTCCAACATCAGCGCCGCATCCACATCGAAGCGCCAGCGACGCTCTTTCAGCCCGGGCATGTACAGCATCTTGTCGTACATCTTACAAGCAGCTTCAAAAGCCAGCGCCGGATCCGGGGCATCGCTATCCTTCCAATTGCAGAGGGCTAGCTTATGCAAGATTGAGACAGTCTCGGGTGTTCGCCCGTACTTGGTCCACTCCTCGAGTGCTTGGTTGTAATGTGCAGCGGCGGTCGACCATTTGCCAGACCGGTAGTAGAGGTCTCCCAACTCAGCTTGATTCCATGAAACCGCTCGATATTCGTCATCGCCGCGCTGAGAGTCTTTGTAAGTCAGATACTCCTCGTACAATGGGATAGCCTTTTGATACTGCCCCTGCTCGCAATAGAGCTTAACCAGCCAGTATCGAGCGAGATTGAGCAAAGACTTGTCTTTACTTGCCGAAGCTTTTTTTTCAATAGCCAACCAAGACATTTCTGCTTCCGCAAACTTACCCTGCTCCTGCTGGTCTACAGCAGTCGATATTTCCGGACGTGAATCTGCCAATTGAGGCGCAGTAGCGGAAGTACAAGACCACAACCAGCAAGCCGCCAGCAGCATCACTGTTACAAATGACGGCGGATAGTAAGCGGAATGTTTCAAGTGCTTGCCACCGCATTGTCATTACTTCGGTCAGGGTAGAGACGAGTCAACACGGCTCCGAATGCCTCGACCAATCCACCGGCGCCCGGCAAGCAAAGCAATGGCAACAAAACTACTATAAGCGGCAAACGTCTCGCCATCGCCCGCAGTGCCTCAACACCGCCGGCCGCGCGTGAGCCCGACAAAACAAACAAACCGCTTCGTCCACGGATCTCGCCGGCAGTCTCCGGTGCAAGCCTTTCGTCTCCGCCGTCGGCATCAACTAGTTCAACCGACTGAAACAGATCCATTCTGGCGATCGATTCGGCAAAGCGGCAAGCCAGATCGGACTTTCCGTCATATACCACTAAAAGCGGTGCACGAGAGCCTCTCCGGCTCAAGGCTCTTAGCATTGCCATCAGCTTATGATACGTCGACGGCTCGACAAAACTAATCAGGCTGGCGATCATCACAAATTGAAACTGCGGAATAATCAGCGTGTAGTCCAAAGCAAGATGGAATGGGATTCCCAGTAAAATAAGCGGCAGGCGCAACTCCTTTATCCAGATCAGCACAGCCAGAGCAAATTCAATCACCAGCGTAAACCAGCTCAACAATTGACAGGTCCAGAGATGATCATAAACAAACGGAATGCCATACTTATTCTCTTCGATTATGTGCGTGACATAGAACACGGCTGACCCATCCACCCATGTCCAGCCATTGATTTTTGAGGAGAAAGCAGCCCAATAGCACAACGCTATTTGCACTTGAATCAGCCT
Organism: uncultured Candidatus Obscuribacterales bacterium; assembly: GCA_964607945.1. Taxonomy (GTDB): domain Bacteria; phylum Cyanobacteriota; class Vampirovibrionia; order Obscuribacterales; family Obscuribacteraceae; genus JAGVKB01. The sequence goes on along the minus strand of CAZSNX010000050.1, from coordinate 8,022 downwards.
GAGCGCCCAGGGGCTACTCGGGGCAGGCGGTCCCAGACGCGGTTTTCTTGTCAGCCAAACAGCAAGCAGTCGATCCAGCGATAACATCGCTCCACACTGGCTGAACATAAGCAAGAAAGAAAGCACTCTGAGCATATTGTCGGCGCCGGTGAAAATGAACGAATTGCGCGCATCACAAGAAATCAAAACGAGATAGACCAGCACCGCGCTAACTCGCGTAAAGAGTCCCAGCGTCAAACAAGCAGCAGCAATGATGAAACCCAACCAAACGAGATTGACGGCAGCATCAGACTGAGGAATCCAGGTAAACAAGTTGATACGCGGGGTAGCATTGAATACATCGTTGGCAGCCTGTGACACGACCGCTTTCGGGCCAAGCATCCACTGTAGCTCTCCGGACATGAACCAGCCGAACTGCAAGACCAGCAATCCAAAGAGAATTCGAAACACCGCCACCGATACCGGCGACTCCGGTGCAAACCAGAACGAGTTCCAAAGCTCACAAAGCCGTTTGACGCTAATCACAGCTCTTCCGCCTTTATCTTGCAGTAGAAGAACTCGTCTCGACCCATAACTCTCGTTCTCAGCACCCCATTATCCCGGTAATACGGGCACACGGTCTCAACCGTATCCTTGTAAAGCAATACGTTGATCGGCGGATTAGCCGGATCCAGATTCATCCGCGCGGCAAACAAAGCGGCATCCTTGAGAATCTCGGGATTAGCTTTTGGCTCGAACAAGTAATACTTCCACTGGTAATAGCGATGCTTGCTTTGATGCTTGTAAAAGTCGTTCTTATAATCGAGCAGACGAGGAAATTCCCAGGTCTTGTGCGTGCCATCCTTCAGCTTGAGATCGGCGTATATGCGAATGGTGTACACCTTCGGTGGATTTGGCGCATACATCCAGAAGTACTGGTAAAGCCCAAAAAAATTGAAGTACGGCTTAATTGCCTTCACCAGCACATCGCGACAGACCGAAGGCGGGCAGCACAGAATAAATGTGCCAAGCGAATATGCCGCAATGAAAAGATTGATCAGCGCTGTCCGCTTGTTCTTCACGACGCTGCCAAATTGAGTGCTGCAGGTTTCCATGAGACCGTCGCGCGTTTCAATTCAGGGAAAGACTTGTAAGGTCAGCCTAGTAAGGAATCTAGCAGTAACATTATACCGAGCTAAAGGATGCTTGCTATCGGCAATTGGGCTGATTGCTTTACTTGCGATCAGTGTCTTTGGTTCTTTGTCAGTTCCGGTAAGATTATCCTGGATTCTGCCGTTGCCTTAAACGACAGCTCCGTGGAGGTGGCACCCAAGCATGTTAAGTTATCGCGCGGCTGCAATCGGAATTCTGGTTACTTTCTTTGCCGCTATTTTCGGCACCGTCTTACTACCTGCGGTCTTATTCAATCCGGAGGCAACAGGTCACCAAAATCAATATGCCTGGAATCGCAAAGGCAACCCAACAAGAGGTCGCCAGGTGTATGTGCGCGAAGGCTGCGTTTACTGCCATTCCCAATTCACTCGCCTGCAAGATCGGGGTCTGGGGCCGCTCGTGGCAGCAGGCGACTATGTCAACGAGACCCCGCATCAACTTGGCACCGCAAGAACGGGCCCGGATTTGACCAACGAGGGTGGCAAGCATCCGCCCGGGTGGCAGAAGGCGCACCTGGTAAATCCGCGGCTGCTAAAGCCGGGATCGATTATGCCGAGCTTTAGCTATCTTTCCAATGAAGACCTGACCGATCTGGTGGCATACATAGAGATACTGGGCAAAGCGCGTGAGGTAACCGAGTATGTCGTACCACCGAAAGAATACGATGCGTATCTGGCCAGGAAGACTGTTGATACCAATTCACCGACAGTAGTCAATGTCGGGCATGGACTTTATATTCAGAACTGCGCATCTTGTCACGGCCTATCCGGCTTCGGAAACGGACCCAACTCGATTTCGATGGAAACCAAGCCGGCAAATTTTTCAAGACCGTTTTACAAACAGTACAGCGACGAGTTTTGGTTTTATCGAATAAGCGAGGGTGTTCCTGGTTCAAGAATGCCTCGTTGGGGTGAAACACTTTCGGAGATGGATCGCTGGTACCTGGTTGCTTATCTCAAAACCTTGCAAAAAGACTGCGAAGTGGTGATCAACAATGTTTCGCAACTCGACAACTCGATTGTCGAGATGGAGCACGTGCAGCACGAGTGGAATCCGTCAGTCACCGGCAAACCGCCATCGAAATCAGGAGACTGAAGAGTGCGTGGTTTAAGACCAATTCAAGTTTTGACCTGGGTGCTGGCCGCTCTACTGGCTGGCGGTTGTTCTCAAACGGCAACAGTCAAGGAATCGCTGCTTGCGCCGAAACCCACTCCAACTGCCGAACTCGAGTTAAAACAAAAACCGGTGGCATTTCCTGACCTAAACCCCTCCATTCCTGCCGGCAAGCTGATCTGGGACAAGTACAACTGCGCTCAATGTCACGGTTCGTCCGGTACAGGCGGAGCCCGCGCCCTCGATATGACTCATAATCCGATCACGTTAGGCAGGCCGGTTGTGCTTTATCAGCTTCTGGCTTATGGTTTGCCGAACTGGGATCATCCATCCTTTAAAGGGAAATTGACCGAGCAATCGATCTGGGACCTAGTGTTTTACTGTCGATCATTTGGAGAGCCACCGGCAACGGCGGAAGAATTGGAGGCGATAGCGCCGGTTTTTGGTTCTAATTGTGCCGACTGCCATGGCGAAAAAGGATATGGTGACGGCCCGCTGGCTCGTCATTTAAATCCACTATCCGCCAACTTTCACCAGTACAATCGCTTCTTCGATCGCGAAGATACCATGCTATACAATCACATATCAGAAGGTCTTTACCCAACTGCCATGCCGCCTTTCCTGGGCAGAAAAGACCCGCTGAACGGAGTCACCTTCGACGACGCACTTATCAAGAAGCTCGTTCGATATGTGCGGCATTTCCATGTAGACAATCAGCCAACATTTGCCCGACAAGGTATTCTCGAAAACAGTCCTGCGAAGCAGTAGGGGGAGATCATTTTGACAGTACGCCGGCTACGAAAAGCACCATTTGAAACTTTGATCCTGATGGCAATTTTGATGTCACCGCCATTGCAGTCGACGCTTGCTAGCCTGCCTGTGAAAGCGGCTGGACAACCGGAATTAGATCAAATCGAGCAGCGGATTAATGAGGCAGCGATCGCCAAAGATGATGCCGACAAGCTGACTGCTTATAGCCAGGATCACATCAATGATCCACGCGCCCACGTACTATTGGGTCGACTCTATTCCAGCTACAACTTCGGCGAAATGGCTTCGCAAGAGTTCGAAGCAGCCTTAAAAATCAACCGCGACCAGCCTGATGTCTGGATTCTACTTATCAATGAGAAGTATCGGCACACCAAACTGACTGATGCCGAACGGCTAATGAAGGAGGCGGAGGCTCTATTTCCGACTAATCCGCGCTTGCTGTTGGCGAAAGGCAGTCTTTTGATTCACTTGAATCGCCCGGCGGATGCGCAGAAACAGCTGGAGAAGGCCCTTTCTCTGCGACAAAATGATCCAATCGCTTATGCTTCGCTCTCCGAAGCGCTCTACAATCAAAGTCGGTTCTCCGAGGCGCTCGAATCAGCGAACAAAGCGCTAGCCTTAAGACCGGATTACCCGGATGCTCATTTAAGGCGAGCACTGGCACTGCTCAAGCTTAAGAGAGACAAGGAGGCGCTCGCTAGTCTTTCAAATGGTTATAAATACGGACCGTTTCATCGAGAGCTAGTTACCTTGTATGCAAATGAATCGGAGCGGCAGGGCAACTATGTAATTGCTTTGGAGGCATCTCTTGGAAAGATGGGCTTGGACGTCAACTTCGATGAACTGCTCGGTGACGACAAAGACAAAGTCATAGATATGATCGATCTTTGCCAGACAAAGGGAGTCAATGAAGAGGAAGTATTAAAGACCATCCAGGCCGTTTCCAGCAAGTTAAAGGGAACCGGACACCAGGGAAAGTATTTCTTCTGCCTTGGAGATATATATGATGCGTTCGGCAAGCGTGAAATTGCGATGGGGTTCTACCAGCAAGGCCTGCAAGTTGAGCCGACTTACGGGCGAGCCTGGCTGCGCCTGGGTAGAGATCTCGAATTGATTCACAAAAACGAAGAAGCGCTGGATTGTTATAGAAAAGCCATCAAATACAAGAAAGACGATCCAGAGATTATAGAACAGTTAAGAAAACTGGAATCCCGCCGGAACGATTGGGCCTGGCAGCTTCGCGAGTTTATTTGGAACCTGCTGGGCTCTCCCAGCCAACCAGGAGCTTGATCCGCATCTCAAAACCGAGTTAACTTCCCTGGCGTTTGATTTATTCGATTTAATAAATCGAGCAAAAATCTCTACAAACATCCTCTTGATGAACCATATTTAAGCTGCTATACTCGTTAAGGTTACACGCAATTTATCTTGGGAGAATTCTCCTCGTTGGCAGCGGGAAGAAGTGCCTATATCTTTATAGGATATAGGCGCGGGGTTTATTGGTTAGATTTCCCGGAATATGGAGGCCGTCACAATGACAAACAAGCGCAGCCAGTACGGTGGCTTACCGCTTTCAGCGATATGCGCAATCGTAGTGGCTATTATTGGGGTAGCTGTATTTTTATACATGATGATTTTGGGTGGCGGTAAAGAATTTGCCAATGCCTCCGATGCTGGCGCCTTGAACGTTGCAAAAGTCGCTTTGCGGTCACCCTCAGTCAAGCTCTCCGAGATTGAAGATCGATCCATCAACGGCAAGACCTACAATGCCGCCAAGCTTTTCAAAGGCATGGGAGATGGAAATAACAAGGACGAGATCAATCTTCGGAATATCAACGGTATATGGCGACATGCACTCGTCATCGGACTGAACTATGAAGCGATGGCAGCTCAAGGAGCAGCCACGGGCAGCGCGCTCGGCAATGCACAAGCGATGTGCCTGTTTGCCGGCGACCTCTCTAAACAACTCAAACAGCGGCTAACTAATGCCGATGCTCTTAAGACAGCCTTCAACGACTATTGCAAACAAAACTCCACCAGAATGTTGGGCAATGATTCGTCTAACGCTCAAATCATCGACGGCTGGGAAGTTGCTTATGTAGACAGAGGCGGCGCATCGAACATTCAATTTGATCTCGGCCAGCTTCCGGAAGGGCTACCATCGGCTGCACGCGATGCGGTCACGGGCGCACGAGATGGAAATGGCTTCCTCAAAGGCTATCAAGAGATCACAATCGACGGAGCCAACAACCTGAAGTATTACTTCACCACGTTGCCCGGCAATTCACGCCCTCACTTGGTGTCACAAAGCACCTTTGATTCGCAAAAGGGAATTCCGGTCAACGACACATTTCCGTTTGTGCCGAATACCTTCCAGGTCAAAGCGCAAATGATGATCAAAGAAGGCGCCAAAGACGGGAAAGAAGCTCAAGAGCGTATGACCAATGTGGCGAGTTACGGACAATCCGGACCAATGGATGTATTGAAGCCGGCTCCGGCCTCCTTCTTCATCAGAATCGCCAACCGACCCGCGATGGGAACTCCCGGTAAAGCCTATGTGCAAGCCAGACCAGCTGACTACACTCTGGCTCCGGTTCCGCCCAACGGCTTCCACGCGATCGAATGGGCCAACGCTCAATTGCTGGGCGCACGCTCCAACGGTCACAAGCCGGAAGGCGTCGATGGGGACAATTTCACAAAAGCGATGGAAGATCCTCCGTTTCTGATCAAAGATCCGGACAATCTAGCTGGACCGCCGATGCGGAATTCGACCAATGATTCGTTCACCTATGGCAACACCTCCGATATTACAGACATGTACAATCAGGTGCTCAGTAAAGGTGAACTGCCGACACCCGCTACCGACAAGAACGGCGACTTCGTTGCCGATTCGCTAATCGTCGGGCTCAACCATAACGACAGCCGAATCGCCGGTATCTTTGCAAATGCCGGTGGCAGCGGCGGCGGTGGCAGCGGCGGCGGCGGCGGCGGAACCAGCAGCTTGCCGCACAAGAAGCATCTCGCCAAGGCTCGCCACGCCGGCATATCTGCTCAACCGCACACCGGCATCACCGGCAGCAGCGGCAGCAGCGGCAGCAGCGGTAGCAGCGGCAGCAGCGGAGAAAGCGGCGACTCAGGCGCAGCAGCCGAAGCCGCAGCCGCCAATCTGCTCAAGCGCTTCTTCGAAGACGCCCAGGGCAACTTAGGAGGCAAGACGATCGACACCGATACGGTCACCGAGACCAGCAAATCCGATCCGGTCGTTAAACAATGGGTGGACGAAACCTGGGGCAAGGGCTTCCTGCACCTCGATCAAATGGAGATCGGCAGCAGATCCCACCCGCACTTATGGACGATGGCACCAGGCATCATTCAAGGGCAGGTCTATCAGAACAATGCCACTTCCATCGTCTACGATGGCATCCAGGCCGGCACCGGTCATAACACCACCGCCGACAACCTGCACACCTATGCCTTCTCTAACGGTGGTATCGATCTGTTCTCCGGAATGGCCAAAGTAGGAAGGAATCGTGCTTCCTCGCACAATGACCCGATCTTGTTTGCTGAGTCGACGACAGTCAAAGTTCTCCTGTACCCGGAAGTTGGCGAAAACGGCTACGCACCGGCACAAATCATGGCTAACTATGGCTTCACCGACGTCAACCAAAAACTGTTCGGTCAAGGCGGATCTATTGGTTCCCCCCAGGCCAACAGTGAACTGGGACTGCTCAAGACCGTTCGAGAAAGAATCGTCACGCGCATCAAACAGATGGACCCGGATCAATTCAAGAACTGGACCGACAACGACTTGAAGAATTTCCTGGCAGGCGCAAACAATCCCACCTTGCCGATGGGAGAGAATGCCTACATTTTCCTCGATCGCGAAGGGAGATTGGTCTGTTGTGGAGAAAGTGCTGTAGCCGGTAAGAATCCTGAAATTGCCACAGCAATCGCCGAATTGGGAACGACCAAGAACGGTGTCGGATTGCTCGCATCGATCGACGGTAAGCCGATTGGTGAGAAAATCGACAGCACTTCAGTCAGACCGAACGATCCGTTCGACAAGGATCGCAACACGATTGCCTATGTCGGACCGCGCTTCCCAGCAAGAGACGGTATGTATCTGGTGGCAGGTGACTGGGGATACAACCCGGTATTCACCAATAATGCCAACGGTGCTTCCGGCTTGAACGATGGTGGCGCAACCGATGTCCGGCACTGGTACTTCTACGTCCTTGCTCCTTGCAGCGGAGCCGGCGGCCTACAAGCCGAATATCTGCTGGGTGAATTCTTCAACCAGCCTGACGTAGAACACGCCAGCGGTGGTGATGTAGACGGCCGCTCGCCACCTCCATGCGACCTGATCGCCGGAGTAAACCATGGCTGCAGACCGCTTGACTGCCCGTGCGAATGCTATCCGGATGCTGAAGTCATCACGATGAATTCAGCCAGCAAATTCCAGAAAGCGATCGCCCAAGGCACCAAAAAGATTGACAGAGCCGTTCGGCATGCGGGCATAAATGCTCAGCCCCACACCGGAACGACTGGAACCAATGCTCAGGTCTGCCACTCCAACTGTAGCCACAGCGGACCCTGTTAATTCCGCTAACTGCAAGTCGGTTTGTAAGAGGGATGGACTAAGTCCATCCCTCTTCTTTATGGCAACATCTCTTACAAACCGTTTCTATCTACTTGTCGAGTGGCACATACCTTGTTAAGGAGTCGGTAAGAGTTCCAGTTAGTTTTGAAAAGCCTTTTCAACGTATACTTTTATCGCGGTTAGTCCAGCGGAGGAATTTGCAGTGTCTCTTTCTATCCTTAGTACAGCCTCTCTTTCCAGGCTTTTTCTCATTTCAGCGCTTAGTAGTTCGGTTCTTCTGCTTGCTGTCCCGACTGTCAATGCGCAGCAAAGTGGCGCAAATAAAACAGCGCCTGAAGGTCGCAAGAAAGGATCGAAGGTCGACCCGGCCTACAAGCCTTGGAAGT
>CAZSNX010000049.1:6774-15908 GCA_964607945.1 uncultured Candidatus Obscuribacterales bacterium | reverse complement strand
TGACCTAGTTGCTCGATTTGAGGCATGAGGCTGTAAGCCATGAACTGTTTTTGGGGTAGGCTGGTGGCTGACGGTCGCTTGCTGGCTACTTAATAAACAGATGAACCCGGTTTTGCGGCCAGTTCATTGTAGACGCCGGCTACTCTCAGCCCATCCTGTGCACGACGAACCAGGAACTCTGCCTTAACTTGATAGGGGATTGGTTGTCCGCCCGATTGGACAACATAAGTTCCGTTGACCCCGACGACTACGCTACCGTCAGGGTTCAGCGCCTCTGCTTGAATTGATGTCGGTTGAAAAGCAGCGACGATTCTGCCGTCAGCAACGCCATTTGCCATTTCTTGAGTCCAGTAAGTTGCTTGAAACTGTTGAGCGGCTTCCTGGCTCATCCAGCCTAAAGCTTGTTGGTGGTTTTGATTTGCCGTTTGGGCGGAGTAGTCCATCGCCATCGACAACCACCACTTTATGAAATCGGTAGCTAGGCTTGGCTCGACACTGGTTTGGGCACCTGTGCTCTGGGGCGATTGCTCGCTTGCTTGCATTTGATCGCTGGCAGCTGGTCCTTTGCCGGTCGAAGAAGATTCGTCCTTGCTGTTCATGCCACCCATGAATATGGCTAGAATCCCGATTATGAGCAGACCCATAATAATCTTGTCGTGAAGGATGCGTTGCACCAGGGCGTGGACGATCTCTTGAATCATGTGTGGTCTTCTTGGAAAGGGACAGCCGCTGATCACGCTCTCTTTTGTTTCGCAAAGGCGATCTCTGCTTTTCACATTGTGTGTCATGTTTTATAAAAAGCAAGGGCAGTCATGGTGATGTTCCCATTTCGAATGGTTCCGGTGGTCTAGTGAAAAACCTGTACAATGAGGTCGACTGCGAAGCGATCGTCCCGGCGGGCGGAGTCAGTAACAAGTGTGCCGGACGGCTCGCAGGAACCGTGGGTTGAGGCGCTGATGTCTGCAGACCATACTGAATTCGATGAGCCGGAAGACAAAGGGCAGGATGAAGAGTCTGAATCCGCCCAGTCCACCATCCACCAGACAGTCACTATTAACTCCGCGCTAGGTTCATCCCGCAAGTATGTGGCGTATACGATTAAGCTGCCGTCCGAGCAACTTGCTGCGCTTCAGTCGATTTGGCTGGAGCTAAAGCGATTGTATGGCGCACATTCTCCCGATAAGAGCGGAATGATTCAGCAGGCCATCGCTGAATGGCTGAAGAAATGGGATGGCCCTGAGCGTCAGGAATTGCTCAGAGATCTCTTGCAGATTAGAGAAGACACTCGGCGCAGGCAGTATCGCAAGTAGCGGCGCAGTCTGACTGGCACCGCTGGTGATGCTAGTCCTGCTTCAAGTGGTGATAGACATAGTATCCCATTCCGGCAAGGACAATCACTACGATTGCCAGATCAAACTTGTGCCATAAGTCCACGAACATCTGCATGTTTTCGCCGAATTTGACACCGACATAGGTCAGGAAATAGCACCAGGCAAGTGAGCCGATGAAGGTGTAAACGCAAAACATCAGAAAGTGAGCTTTCAAAACTCCAGCCGGAAAGGAGATGAAAGTTCGAACCACAGGCAGCATCCGACAAATCAAGAAAGTGAGGTCGCCGTATTTGTCTACCCAGCGGTCGGCTGTTTCCAGGTCTTTAGGCTTGAGCAGCAGCAGGCGACCGTACTTCTCTACAATCGGTCTGCCGCCCCAGAGTCCCAGGAAATAAGATGGAATGGAGCCAATCAAACAGCCGATTGCGCCCGCCAAGGCGGCCAAATGAATGTTCATCTTGCCTTGCTGCACCAGGATGCCAGCTGTAGGCATGATCGCTTCGCTTGGTAGTGGGATGTTAGCGGATTCAATTGCCATCATTACAACAATGCCGCCGTAGCCCCAATTCGCTACGGTGTCCTTGATCATTTGTAAGATTGGATCGATCAATTCATGTATCACGGGCGGCCCCTTCTTCTGGACTCTTGTTAACAAACGGTGATTCTACCGTCTGAAGGTCAGCAAAGGGCAAAACTACAGCAAAAGTAAGCTAAATAAATGATCGTTGTAAATCTTGGGCTCCCAGGCGGAGCGCCGGATTGATATATTAGGTGCATCTCACCGGGATGGGAAAGACGGTGCGGCGCGTGACAACCGGCTTCCAAAAGGCGATTGACCGCCGACAAAGAGGCTCGTCAAAGTAGTTGTCTCTGGATTCAGCCAATCGAGCGCGGAGTTTGTGCAGATGACTCAAAATAGATATTTCACCTTGGCGACAGCCGGACACGTAGATCATGGGAAGACCAGCCTGCTAAAAGCGTTGACTGGCATCGATCCGGATCGGCTAAAGGAGGAAAAGGAGCGCGGAATGACGACCGACCTCGGTTTCGCGCATCTTAAGTTGGCAGAAGGACTGGTTGTTGGTTTCATCGATGTACCCGGGCACGGCAAATTTCTCAAAAACATGCTTGCCGGTGTGGGCGGGATCGAATTTTCACTGTTGGTAGTTGCCGCTGATGAGGGACCGATGCCACAAACATTGGAGCATGTGCGGATTCTCGGACTATTGGGTATTAAAGCTGCCTTGGTGGCAATTACTAAGAGTGATTTAGTCGACCAGGAGTTGACGGAGATTGTTGAACAGCAGGTTAGAGAGCTGCTAGTTGAAGAGGGCATCGAGATCATGGCCGTGGTGCCTGTTTCGAATACGACCGGCGCCGGTATCGACAAGCTCAAGAACTTGCTGTCCGAGCATCTTTGCAAATTGCCTGAGAGTTCAGTCCGCGGTTCAGCTTTCTTGCCGGTCGACCGAGTGTTCAGCAAGACCGGATTCGGTACTGTGATTACCGGAACGCTCGTGCGCGGCACATTACGAGTGGGCGATCAGGTTTCACTAGAACCTGGTGGTCTTCGTGCGCTTGTGCGCTGGCTGGTGCCTTTCGGGCGTTCGGTTGACAAAGCCAACGCCGGACAGCGCCTGGCATGCAATCTGGTCTTGAAGGATGATGTCAGTTTGAGCCGAGGTCACGTTGTATTGGGCGAGCAGCTGGCGCCGACTAATCTTCTTTTAGTTCATTTGGTTGGTTTGCCGGATAGTTTCAAATCAAGCGACATAGAAAGTCTAAGCGGCCAGCCGATTCGCTTTTATCATGGTACTGCGGAATGTCATGGGCGCATTCGCTGGATCGAACCGATTGAAAGCGAGCAGACCGGTGGTGTCAGAAGGGGAGCTGAAACAGTTGCGGCGCTAGGACTTTTCGAGCCGGCGGTAGCCGAGGCGCAAGACAAATTTGTGATCAGGCTCAGTGACGATGCTATCTATGGCGGTACCATCGCATTGCGCGATCAGCCTCGCTGGCTTACCCGCGCCAAAATGAAGGAGACATTTCAGCTGATTTTAAGAGGAGACTTCAAGGCTGCCGCAGCGTCCTATATTCAAGCTTCTCCCCAGAAAATGGTGCATTTCGGTCAGCTCGACAAGCTATTGCCCACTGCCATCAGAGCGGCAGTAATCGATCATTTGCTTGCGAGCAAGCTGTTGGTAAGGCTTGGCGACCTCCTCTTGCCCAAAGAGTTTCATGCCGCACTCACCTTCAAGGCATTGGATGAGATTGCCCGCTTTATCAAAGAAAAGGAGTCGGCCCACGAAAAGCCTCTGATGCCGCTGGAGAATCTCAAGGTAAAGGTGATGCCGACGGCGGAGCGCGCCGCCTTTCAAGCATTGGTGCAGGAGCTGGAGGAGTCAGGAGCGGTTGTGCGGCAAGCCGACAAGCTGACGCTCAAAGGTAAGGAGATTTTGGCTACATCACCGGCGCAGGAAGCTCTCTGTTTAGAAATAGAGCGCATACTTGCTGAAAGTCTCTGCCTGGAAATCGAGGAGATCGCCAGACAAGCCGGCAAGTCCGTTAAGGAGGTCAAAGCAGCACTGGATCAACTGGCTCGCACCGGGCGCGCCGCCGTAGTCGACTATGAGTATGCCTCTTCGAGCCGGACAATTTCGACTGCTCATCAAGTAATGGCCAAGCTCTGGCGAGAGAAGAAACAAATTTCGCCCAGCGAGTTTAAAGAACGATTGGGAACAACTAGAAAGTATGCAATGGCGCTTTTGGCGTACTTTGACGATCGCAAGATTACGCGCCGGATGGCAGAAGGCCGCGCGCTTTTAATCATGCCGGCTGAGTAAGTCTAACGCTGGCTTATCTTTGCCGTCGCCGGTATGACTGAATCAAGCACGGTACGGTCGATCCAGCCCCGGTCGGTCAAAATGACTCCGAGCCTCAATCCGGTCTGTCGCTGCTCTAACAGAGCCAGCCAGAGTTGTTCGATTGAGATGTATCCTAATGCCAGGAGCTTTTCTCCGAGTTTGCTGCGCAAAGTCGGCAAGCATTCTTTTACTTGCGAGTAGGAAAGCCAACCTTTCAACATGCAAACTTCACCCAGTAGGAGTCCGGTCTCTGCCTGCGCTTCAAGTGCTTCCTTGAGCTGCTTGTCGGTGAGATATCCGGCTTCGATCAGTCGCTGTCCGATCAGGCTCGAGGAAAATGTACGAGATGAGTCAGGCATTCTTGAGCTCCTGGCAGCCGGCTTCCTGGCACTATGAGTCTACCGAAATCACGATATGATCGCCAGCTACCCCGACCGGAAATCCATCCTTGTCCAGAGCGCGCAGTCTCCCTTCGTAGATGCCGGCTGCCGGAAATGACTCGCGCTTGAGCAGGAGTGCACCGTCTGTAGTGTTACAGTCAAGCTGTTTCATGATCACTTGGCTGGCGGTGCTGGAATTCTGACTTTCGAAAGTAAGATTCGGGCGCGTTATTTCGAAGATCAGTCGAGCCGCAGCCGGCACTGACTGAACGGAGACTGCAAGCTCCTGTGCCGGATACTGAGAAGAAAGATGCACGAACCCCTTGCTGCCAAGATATCCTGAATTCTCAAAGGTGAGGCTGGGCATAACGGATTGAGGCGTCAATAAAGAGACTGATTTCACAATGGCGGTTGAATAGAGCGGCAGCAAGAGCTTAAAGGCTTTACTGTCTCCCCCGAGTGCCCATTCCGGCAAGCCGCGGAGCGGGAAGACCAAGCTGTTCTTGCCGGCAGAAACAGGCATGTGGAGCCGACGGCGTAGCTCGAAAGTCGGATTTAGATCATTGGCATAAAGCAGATCGCAGCCAGCATTTGCTTCGGAATTGGCTGAATCAGTTGAGAGTTCGATTTCGACCGCTACGAAGTCGGTGCTCCAGCAGCGGCGACCGTCCAAATCAATCAGGACTTGCGGTCGAGTCTTCGGACCTACTCCACCTGCAGCTTTGAGACTGCCGCCATTCGTCCACTCCAGCCCAGCTGAGAAGTCCGGGTCTATTTTGAGCACAGTCTTCAAGTCTGGTCCGCTCCAGTTGGAGCAAATGATTTCGTCAGCATCCTTTGCGATCGCTGTTTGGATGAATCGATTTTGCTTGCTGTCCCAGCGAAAGACTTTCACTTTGTCGCTGTTTGCCTCGATAGATTCCTTTAAATAGCCGAACGGCAGGATCGGCTCTATCTGTCCGACCATCAAGCAATTGTTGGCGGTGCGCGACATCTGCGGCTTTTGGGTCATGCCAACAATTGCATTTCTGCAGACATAGGCACCGTGAATATTGTCAGGCAGCCCTGTCAACAAAACCTGCGGATCTCCATCCAATGAACGGTAAAGCGAATCGAGTTCGGAGCGGATCTGATTGGACTGGATGCCGGCTTGCCGCCAAGCTTGATTGTTGTTCCATAGGACTGCTGCCGAGCTAGCCAACAGCGACCCGGTGAGGCACCAGGCGATCGGATTGAACAGTTTGGCGCCACGCCCCGCAGGTAGATAGGCAAAACCAAGTGTAACCAAGGCGCAAAGTGGTGCAGTGGCCAGATAAGCCAGTCGACTGCCCTCGAGATCGTCGGCAATTGCAAAGATTTTGTAGACGGGAACGAGCGATAGCGTAAGCCATGATGCGATAAACAGGAAAGGCTTAAGCGCTCGGCGCGTTGCGGTCAGTTGTAACCCGGCAAGTACAAGGGAGCCTACAATCGAGATTTCCCAGAGCTTGGTGAGCGGATGATGAGCTCCCATTAGTTCCTGATTGACAGGCACGAGCAGCATCTTCAACCCGTGCAGCCATCCTCCCAGAAAGAGACGCCAGTTCGCCACAAAAAAGAGCGAATCATCATAGCCGCCGACAAAGGTTCCAAGCGCGATGCGCCGAAGCACAAAGTAGCCTGCCAACAAAAGCCAGAAGATCAACGTCGGTCGAAGAGATTTTACTGACCGGCCAATCAACTTTGCACCGGAGTTCTGTCCAAGGAAAAATTCCCAGAGCAAGAATAGAGCCGGCAGCGTGACTGCCATCTCCTTGGATAGGAGTGCAAGGACCATCGTCGTTGCAGCGCCTGCGAACCAGGTGACTTTGCCTTGCCTGCGCCAATTTATATAGCACCAGAACGAGCCGAGCAAAAAGGCTGTGACGATTGAGTCGACTCTGCCTGTTATCCATGAAACCGCTTCCGGATGAAGTGGATAAAGGGCAAAGAGCAAAGCTGCAGCGAGCGGCCAGGCTGACCTTCCTTTGTCGCTGTCGTTTACAGGCTGGTCCGAACTGGGGCTCTGGCTGGTGAACTCTGACAAGATCAGGAACAGGAAAGTCGTACCAGCTATATGAAAGCCGAGATTGGTTAAGTGAAAGCCAAGTCCGTTGGTGTGCCACAATAAATAGTCGGTTACCATGAAAACCGAGATGAGCGGGCGGTAAAACCGAGTGGTTGTGCCATCTAGCCAGGAACTGTGAAAGTTGCGCCAGATCAACTCGGGATGCTTGACCGCATCAGTCAGCCAGGTCAGGTGGACGAAATCATCGCCGGCAAAGAAGTTAAAGAGCACAGGCAAATAAACCGCAAGCGTGCTGGCGGCGATAAGCCCGAAGGCAGCCCATGTACTTAGAGCCGGTAGGCTGTTGCCGCTTGATTGCCTGGTGTCACTATTAGTGCCAGGCGAATTGCTCGCCAAGGTGGGACCGCTTCGCATCGATTTCTTAAGACTCCGATTCGAGGGCGACTTCGTAGGCCGGTCTGTCCTCGAGGTGGCAAAGCACTTCCGCTTTGTTCTTGATGATTTTTGCCGGCACTCCGGCTGCCACCATATTTGGTGGCACGTCGTGCGAAACGACCGATCCACCAGCTACAATTGCCCCTTTGCCGATTTTGACTCGGGGTAAAAGGAGCACGCGCGCTCCGATAATGGCTCCGGCTTCCAGGTATGGGCCCTGGCGGCCCTTCTGGCACGGCGGATGAAGGCTGTCAGTCGTGCAAGCCATCGGGTAGAAGTGTACGTTGTCCTCGACGGTCGTGTAGGTGGCGATGAATACATTGTTGTGAAAGCGGCAATTGTTGCCGACTTTGATCTGTCCGTCTGATTGCGATAGTGTTCCAAATGCGCAGTTGTCGCCGAAATGGCTGTATTCTCGAATTACGGCTCGATGTCCGGTTTGAAAGTTTTGACCGGTGGTGCAGCCGGCATAGATGATCGTTCCGGAGCGAATGGTGCTATTGTCGCCGATGGAAAGAACCGGGTTCGTATAGGCTTTTTCGGTCCTAAAACTGCTCAGGCGCTCGCCAAGTATGCATTGCGCTCCGATGTAAGAGCCGGCTCCAATGCAAACATTTTCGTAAATTACTACGCCCGGCTCGATTGTGACGTTCTCTCCAATCACTGCTCCGGCAGCGATAAAGGCATCGCGAGCTATTTGCGCGCTGCCTGCTACTTTTGCACCGGCTGCAATGCCGGGATGCTCGCGGTTTAATTCCGATTTCATTTGCGTTCTAACCAAACACTGTCGGTGCTACTGCTGACGGTGCTGCCACGGCGGCTCTTGCTTGCATGAAGCGCTTGACTGCATCAGCAACGCGGGCAACTTGTCCCTTCTCGAGCTCCGGGTACATCGGCAGCGAAAGCACTTGCTGCGATACTGTTTCTGCGACCGGGAAGCTGCCTGGTCCATAACCGAGATCGCTGAAAGCCTTTTGTTCGTGCAGCGGCACCGGGTAATAGCACATTGAGCCTATTTCTTCGGAAGCCAGCTGTTTTTGCAGCTCATCGCGCAGCTCGTTCTTGTTGCCTAGGACGCAGACTGTGTACTGGTGCCAGACCGGACTGGCATATTGCGGAACGCTCGGCAATCTCAAATTCGGGCAGCCCGACAGCGCATCGGCATACCAGTCAGCGACTTGCCTGCGTTTCTCGTTCCAGGTGTGCAGGTAAGGCAGCTTGGTCAAGAGAGCTACTGCTTGCAGCTCGTCCAGACGGCTGTTGACCCCGAGTTCGTCATGGTAATAACGAGTTCGCATACCGTGAGCTCGCAAAACCTTCAAGCGTTCGGCGGCTTCGGCATTATTAGTGACGATCATCCCGGCGTCGCCGCAAGCTCCCAGGTTCTTGGTGGGATAAAAACTGATGCAGGCAGCGTCGGCCAGTGCTCCGGTCGGCTTCTGTTTGTAAAGCGCACCGATTGCTTGTGCATTATCTTCAATTACTTTCAGATTGTGCTTCTTGGCGATTGCGGTAATGCTATCCATATCGGCAGGCAACCCGTAGAGGTGAACGGGCAAGATCGCCTTGGTTCGCTTGGTGATAGCTGCTTCAATCAGCGCTGGGTTGAGATTGAAGGTGACAGGGTCGACATCGACGAAAACTGCTTTCGCCCCGCGCAATGCGATCGCCTCGGCCGTCGCCGCGAAAGTAAATGGAGAAGTGATTACCTCATCGCCTGGCCCGATATCGAAGGACCATAAAGCCAAAATCAGAGCATCGGTTCCGTTGGCTACCCCAATGCCATGTGAACAGCCGCAGATCTCGGCAACGAGCGCTTCGAGTTGAGAAAGATGCGGACCCAGTATGTAATGGCCGCTGCGTAAAACCTCCAGGACACGCCTTTCAAGCTCAGAGCCGATCTGGGTGTACTGTTTTTGCAGATCTAAAACTGGAATTTTGTCGATAACCATAGATGTCTCCGCTCTACCCGAGCCGATTGGGCGAGTGCAACCAACTGAAAAGTCTAGCTCGACTGTGCTGCGAATTAAAAGGCGACATATATAAGGTTGAGAAGAGGGGGTGCCTAAAATTTTTA
>CAZSNX010000049.1:0-6764 GCA_964607945.1 uncultured Candidatus Obscuribacterales bacterium | reverse complement strand
GCCGTCTTGAAGAGTAATACCTGCCGAAAATTCTGGATTCGGGTCAGGCATTACCGATGGTGCGGCTGGTCAGGCACTATCGGTAGAGGCAATCGTCGGTGCTTCGGCGGCGGTGGCAAGCAGGTCGCCCAAGACTGCAAAAGAAAAGAGGGGCAATCCTCGACGATCACCCCTCTCACTTTCTGAGTTTCGGAAAGTTATTTCTTGCCTTTGCCTGGCACTGCAACCGTTCTGGAGAGAGCATTAGTGACGAACAGGTTGAGGCTGACTCCTTCCTTGTCCGCTCTTTCGACCAGAGCCTGGTGCAGCGACTTGGGAAGTCTAACGGTAAACTTGCCGCTGTACTTGGTATAGTCGCCGCCGGAGCGGGCAGCCGGTGCCTTGGTGGCCTTGACGGCGTGTTTGACCGGAGTTTTGCGGGTTGCCGCTTTGCGAGCAACGCTTACCTTTTTGTGAGCGATTGCCGGCTTTGCAGCTCTTGCTGCTGGTTTTGGCTTAGCCTTAGCCTTCTTCTTCTGAGCCATGTTTCTCTCCTTATTTTTTGATCTGTAGTGTCCGGAGTGTATTTAACGCCCCAATCGGGCTATTCCGGAGGATTTACAGGTACATCTAAAGAGGCCACCGCGGACGCCGCGGTGTCCATCGATAGAGGATGCCACCTACCACCACTTAAGGTGGCATGAATATTCTACCAAAAACTATCCGATATGTATCACTTTGGATATGCGGTGGTGGCATGCCTGGGGAGCCTGGCTGGCAGACGTTTACGAAGATGGCTCCACAGCTGGTGCCGCACCATGTTTAATGGCTGGTATCACTTCCGGTAACTGTCGATTCAGGTAAAACCTCGGAAGCCGGAGCGGTAAACCGGCAATGGGCAGAAGGCTGAAAAGGCTTTTGTTGCAATGGTTTGCGGGAGATGGCTGGTGCCGTCCGGCTGGCGGTGGCGGGAGCAGCCAGTACGATTTTGTCTTTGCCTAATTCCGGTTGCCGCCAATCGACGATTTTCGCTGAAGCGATAACAGGGGTAGACTTTGCGGGTGAAAATGCGGTCGGGACAGTTGCTGATTAAAAGTAACGAAGGATTAACTTCAGGTAGAATCTTGCGAGAGGAACGGCGTTGAGAATCCTGATTATCAGACTTAGCGCAATCGGTGACACCATTCATTGTTTGCCAGTGGCCGCGGCTTTGAAGCGAAGTGTTCCGGATGCGGAAATTACCTGGCTGGTCGAGCCCGCCAGCGCAGACCTGTTAGTCGACAATCCGGCGGTCGACCGGACAATTATCTTGCGGAAGAAAGCCTGGTGGAAATCCTTGTCCAAGCCCGCACAGTGGAGTTCGACTATCACCGAGATTGGTGCGCTGATAAGTGAGCTCAAGTCGGCGAAATTCGACCTGGTAATCGAACTGCAGGGGCTGCTCAAGAGTGCCATTTGGGCCGGTCTTTCGGCTGCGCCGACGCGAGTCGGTTTTGCGCACACCAGGGAAGGTGCCCCACTTTTCTTGACCGAACGCGTCGATGTCGGCGATTACTTCGCTCCCGACCGGCATGTCGTCGACCTGAATCTTCTGCTTGCTGCGCGAGCCTTGAAAGCAGTTGGCATCGCCAGTGGTGGAGCAGGAGGCGAGCCAAAACAACTGGAGCCGGTGGAATTTCCTCTGCCGAGACCGCCGGACGAGTCGTACCGCCGAGTGGAGCAGTGGCTCGATCCCGCTGTCAAAAGTAGCGGCGAGCAATACGTAAGTATGGTACGAAATGCAGTATTGATCCCTGGCACCACTTGGTCGTCCAAAATTTGGGATTGGCAAAATTGGGCAAGTTTGGCACACCTGCTCATTGAGCAATACAAATTCAGAATTTGCCTCGTAGGTGGTGCTTCTGAAACTGACATCAATGCCAAACTGTCCGCTTCGATTAGTCGAGAGTCACCCAAAGCGGAAATCGTAGACCTGACCGGCAAAACCAGCCTGCTCGATCTGGTTGCGCTCTTTCAAAGTTCAGAGCTGGTAGTGGGCGGAGATACCGGACCGCTCCACCTGGCTGCTGCGGCCGGTCGGGCAAGGGTACTTGGTGTCTACGGCAGCACACCGGTGGTGAGGAACGGACCGTATGGTGCGCAATGTACTACAGTCAGTGCCGGTTTGTGGTGCCAACCTTGTTTTGAAAAGGTTTGCCCGTTATCCAGTACCGCTTGTTTGAAGGACCTAAGTCCGCAGATGGTTTTCGACTCCGTCAGGCGATTGCTGAGCAGCCAACTGTGACTCCCTTCTTATCTATGTAGCTTGGAACGTTGCGACCGGGACTATTCGCAGACCCAGCTGTCGACGTTGCGTCCCCATTCTTTCAGAATTTCACCGTCATTAAAGAAGATAGAGACTTCTCTGAGTGCGCTTTCTGGTCCGTCCGAGCCGTGCACGACATTGCGCCCGATGTCTACGCAAAGATCACCGCGAATGGTGCCAGGCACTGCGCTGGCCGGATTGGTGGCACCGATCACATTACGCGAAAGAGCGATGGCGTTCTTGCCTTCCCAGACCATCGCCACCACCGGACCGGAGGTGATGAAATTGACCAACCCTTCGTAGAACGGCTTGCCCTTGTGCTCTCCATAGTGCTTTTCCGCAAGCGCCGGAGTTACTTTTAACATCTTCAATCCGACCAATTTCAGTCCGCGCGTTTCGAATCGAGAGATAACCTCTCCTACTAGACCACGTTGAACGCCGTCCGGCTTGACGGCTACAAAAGTTCTCTCCAATTCTGCCACTGCTTGAACTCCTCGCTTGCGATGAATGTGCTACGGCATGGCAGTATAACCCGCTGACCGACGCCGGCTTGCAAATGCCGTCGCTTGCCGGTGCTAGTTCGGAAGGGGTAGCAATGAGAATTCGGCTTTTATGACAATTTAACTAGTTTTGCAAAGCGGGGGTCTAGCAAGCGCTTACCGGCCGAATCGAATTCCACGTTGTAGAGCTCTTTGTCGCTTTCCCCGATTACCTGCACGACTTTGCCGACGCCGAACTTTACATGCTGCACCGTATCTCCGACAGATAGTCTTTGAAAGTCGGGTACGGTTGAGCGTGCCGGAGCGCTCTCTCTGCTGCCGCCTGAAGCTCCGGTGTGGATGCCGGTTCTGATTACACGAGGCTTATCTGCTGCGTGCCCGGGCGAACCGGGTCGACCGGGCTGGCTGCCGTAGCTGGAAGGTGGCCTGGCTGGTCCTTCGGAGCGGCTGCTGCCGTAGCCGCTCGAAGCCCCTCTGCCGCTGTCAGTTCTTTGAGCTTGCCGGCCGCCGCTGCCATAGTTGTTGGATTGCCAACTGTCCGAGCTTTCTTCCCAGGGAGAATTTTGTTCTTTGGGGCTTTCGGCGTCGGGGTAATAACCGATCAGTAAGTCTGCAGAGATTTCGCTCAAAAATCGACTGGGAATCATATAGTTTGTGGTTGCCCCACTGCCAAACATCATCCGCCGGCGCGCATAACTTAAATAGAGTAAGTCTTCGGCTCTAGTCACCCCGACATACATTAAACGTCGCTCCTCTTCCAGTGCGCTTGGCAGGTTCAACGATCGCGAGTGAGGAAAGAGTCCTTCTTCCAAACCCATCAGGAAGACGACCGGAAACTCTAGACCCTTGGCGGAGTGCAAAGTCATTAGCTTGACCGAATCTTGGTCCAGCTTGGCTTGGTCCAGGTCGCTTATCAGCGAGACGCGGGTCAGGAATGATTCCAAGTCGGGCTCATCTGCCGTAGACTCAAACTCACGGGCGACTGCAACCAACTCCTTGACGTTCTCAACCCTGCCAAATGCCAGCGGATCTTTGCTTTCGTTGGCGTCCTTTTCGAGTTCGCTTAGATATTTTGACTCGTTCATTACCATTTGTACCAGCTCCGATACGGATACTGTCTGGGAGTATCCGTGCCAGCGAGCAACCAGCTGAGCGAAATCCTGCAGAGTTTTGGCATTTTTTGCCGATATCTCCGAGACTCTGTCGGATGCTGCCGCTGCCTGCATCAGGCTGATGCCTTCCTGGTCGGCATAGGAAGCGAGTCGTTCGAGCGTTGTCTTGCCCAGACCGCGGCGAGGATTGTTGATTACTCTGCCGAAAGATTGCCCGTCATGCCGGTTGAAGATCAGCTTGAGGTAGGCAAGCACATCCTTGATCTCGGCTCGATCGTAGAATCGGGTGGAACCCACCATGATGTAAGGAATGTTGTTGCGCACCAGTATTTCTTCGATCGCTCGGCTCTGGGCATTGGTTCTGTAAAGACAGACGCAGTCGGACAGAGCCTTTCCGCGCGCGCGCAGCTTCTTGAGCTCCTCAACCACACAATAGGCTTCGTCAATCTCGTCTAGGGCAGCGAAGCATTGAACTTTGGCTCCTTGACCTCGATTGCAGCGAAGGACCTTTTCGATCCGCTCGCTGTTGTTCACAATGATTGAGTTGGCAACGGACAAAATAGTGCTGGTCGAGCGATAGTTTTCCTCGAGCTTCACCACTTTGGATTCCTTGAAATCACTTTGGAACCCGAGAATGATGCGAAAGTCCGCTTTGCGCCAGGAGTAAATCGACTGGTCGACGTCGCCGACCACCATCAAACTGCTTTCGTTCCAGTCATGCGTTCGCTCACCATGCCCGGCCAGCATGCGGATAAGCTCGTACTGCGATTGGTTGGTGTCTTGAAACTCGTCGACCAGTATATGGCGAAAGCGTTCTTGCAGCCGGTGCCTGACTGCTTCATTGGTCTTGAGCAATTCGGTAAAGACCAAGATTAGATCGTCAAAATCAAGAGCATTATTGCGGGCAAGCTCCGACTGATAAGCCGAATAAATTTCGGACAGCCGGTTTTCCTTGTAAGTGCGTGCGTCTTTACTGAATTGATCGCTTGAGTAGCTATCGTTCTTGAGATCGGAGATTTTGCCACGGATCTCGCGGGGCGGAAACGCTTTATCGTCCAGGTTGAGGCGATTGATGACCGCCTTGACCACGTTCAAGCTGTCGGTTTCGTCGTAAATGACGAAGTTGGTCTGCCATTTATTGCCGCTGGCGCTCTGATAATTCTCGATTTCGCGGCGGAGCAAGCGGGCGCAAATGCTGTGGAAGGTTCCTATCCACAACCGCCGGGAGAGGTCAGATCCAACCAGGCGTTCCAGCCGCTGCTTCATTTCAGCTGCCGCTTTATTGGTGAAGGTGACCGCCAAGACAGTGTCTGGGTCTTGATGGAGGTGGCGGATCAAGTAAGCCACGCGGCGGGTCAAAACGGTAGTCTTGCCGCTGCCTGCTCCGGCTACGACCAGGCTCGGGCCCCAGCCCAAAGAGACCGACTCTTGTTGCTGCTGATTGAGCTTGGCTAATAAATCATCCGCTGTTGCCATTGTCATCTAATAACGTGCTCCGTTCCTTGTTTGTTTGCTTCCCGTTTGCCGCTTTGGCTGTCGACGTCCTATCTGTGGGAAAAACCGCCCTATATAGCTCGATCCTGATTTGTACTTCAAGTCGTGCTATTATTCAGTCCGGGCGGACCGTGCCCTACCCAGAATATCCCCCACCAATGACTCTGGAGAAAGGCAGCCTTCTGTCGGAATGGGCGATTGATTACGACTTGTAAACAGCCCGGCAGTCGACCAGCTTGTAAGACCAGAATGGCAGGTACTCTAGGTTCTGGCACCAAGTCCAAATCATAACAAAGTAGAGCTCGACTCGACCGCTTACTTCTTACTCACATCTCAATCAGGAATCGGAATCGCTAAATGAGTCCCTCTGAACCAGGCGCAATTACCGTCCCGACAGTGGACGAACTAGCACAGGAGCTTTTGCTCATCCAGCAATCGGGTCCGCGGCGCGTGGCGATTATCGGTACGCGTAATCTGCCGCTGACTCACCAGCAATTGGTTGAAATGTTGAGTTATGCTCTCGTTCTTTCCGGCAATCAGGTAGTCACCTCCGGTGGTGCCAACGGAACCAATATGGCGGCAATTAGAGGTGCTCAAAGAGCAAATCCCGACAGGCTGGAAATTATTCTTCCTCAGACTATTGGGCAACAGCCGACTGAAGTGCAAGACCTGCTGATTGGAATAAAGCACATTCACGAATATCCGGAGCGTCGCACAATGACGCTTGCTGACGCAAGTAAACTGTGCAATCACGAGATCATCGATCGTTGCCAGCAGATCATCTGTTTCTTGTATCACACCAGCCACACTTTGCTTGAATCAGTGAACTACGCGAAGGAACACCGCAAGATCGTAACCAGTTTCTATCTGGACTAATCGTGCTTCCGACATCCGAACCGAATCCCCTAAGCTTGCTCGTCTCTTGTTTGGTCGGCTTTTTGATTTCGGCTGTCCTCTTTCCTCTTTATATTCATTCGCTCAAGTCGAAACAGATCGGGCAGTTCATCAGAGAAGAAGGACCGAAGAGCCATAGCGGCAAAGCGATGACTCCTACCATGGGTGGTGTCTGCTTCATGGTGTCGTTTCTCGTGGCAGTGCTCTCATGGCTTGCTTGTTCTATGCAACTCGAGCACGGTATGCAAGCGGCAATGGTGGTAGTCGTTGCGCTTTTGTCCGGTCTGATCGGGCTGGCAGACGACACGGCGAAGCTAAAACGGCAGGCTAACGCAGGTCTTTCAGCGCGACTGAGGCTATTGCTCGAGTTCGCGCTGGGATTTGCTCTGGCTGTCGCGCTGCTTTGGAGCCGCGGCGGTGATACATTCGTCTTTCTGGGAGGCGCTCAATCATTTGTGAGCGGGCAAGTTATCTGGCACA
>CAZSNX010000048.1:0-15934 GCA_964607945.1 uncultured Candidatus Obscuribacterales bacterium | reverse complement strand
CAAGCTGTAGGTCGCGAGTTCGAGACTCGTCGCCCGCTAGTTTTTCAAAGATTGAGCAACCGGAATGCAAGCACTGTGCAAGCCCTTGGCAAGTGTGCGCTTCTTGTATTTATCCGACTCATGCCACCATTCATGGTGTTAAGTTGAGTCTAAATGCTTCCGTTGTCGGGGATGAAACGATTAGGACCACTGGAGGTAACATGCGTACCATCTCAGCCCCGGCTGCGGTTACGTTCTTGGTCGTGAAGGTACACGCGTTTCGAGAGAGGTTTGAAGCTGATGAACAGGAAAAGGCAGGGCACCATGTGGGGTACAATTCCTGTTTGATTGCGCTCAAAGATAAGATTCGCGGCGCAGAGGCAAAAGCTGCAGTCGCAGATCTTCTTACTTGAACATTGCTATTACATCAAACAGACCTTGATTGGAATCCTTGATGTTACCGCCAATCTTACCGGCCGCCATGCTGGCAAGCGGATTGGTGTCGATAATTTCGCTAATCGAATTGTTATTTAGAATTTCGGCAATTGAGTTGTTCTCGAAAAGTCCGGGAAGCGAACTGTTCTTGATTACATCGCTCAGAGCTTCACGGGCAACGGCCGGCATTCCCATTACTGGAAAAGCAGCGAATTGACCGACATCACTTACTGCTTCGCCAAAATCGGTTATGTCGAGGTCGCCGAACAAGTCGCTTACTGCCGAGCCTGCAACTCCAAGCCCCTTCATCGCGAAGCTCTCACTCGGGGAAAGGACTGTTGAGTAGGCTTCCGAAGCCAGAGTGCTGACGCCTTCACCAACTGTGCTTGCTACATCACCGATTGCATCACCGATATCATCAAAAAACGACATTTCAAAAACCTCCAGTGCGTTGTCTGTGCAAACTAGAATAGCCAACGACCCGGACCGCTTTGTCCTTAACTTGTCCCAAAAGTGTTCCTATGCCAAATGAATGAAGGATAAGTTTGCGGGTGCGATCTATTCTGCGGCCGATGGTGATGAGATTGTGTTGGACAGGAAGGTCGGTGATGCAAGTGGCTTCGTGTACAACAAGAACCCTCAATCGAATCTGCCGGTGGTGCATGTTTAGCATTCGAAGTGAGAATCTATGTGGAGTTGGATTCTACGTAGATAAATGCATTTAGATGCAGCTGGAATTGATGTATACGTCGGTTACTCGTAACCGGCTCCGTGCTGACCACGCCGAGGATCCTCAGCATCTTTGTTGACGTACTGTCTTTCCCACTCGTCAGCATAGGCAGAGAACGTTCCCTTCTCGCGCAGCTCGCTCATAGCCTTGACCTGGCTTTCCGAAGCGCTGATATCGCCGTAGTTAATCCCCAGAATTTCCCTGGCGGCTTTCCAGGCAGTTCTGCTAAACCAGCTGTCATGCATGTCTCCTTCCGTTTCGTTTTCCTGCTCGAAAATAGCTTTTGAAGCGTCTTCAGGCGACATGTTGACCAGGCGATTATGATAGCGATCGTCCAATGGCGCGACGGCATGCCAGGGGTCCCGTTGCCCAGACCAAGAATCTATCTTTTCCGGTTTTTCATTCCAGTTTTCGATCGGAATTGGCTTGTCGTACATGATTTGCTGTGCCATCGTATAGAGCTGGCATTTTTCAGTCTCCGTCAAGTCTTGCCGTTGCGCAACTTCCTTCTGTAAGTCAGCAATCTTTTGAAAGTCGAGCTTTTCTATATCCCCTGCTGTCTTTGCCCCTGCATACTTTTCGATCAAGGCTTTGGAATCTTGATCTAATTGCTCTTTCCGCCAATCCGGAATCTGGCTGAAATCGGGAGGCAACTTTGTAATCGGCTCGTTGGGAAACGTGAGCGGCTCCCCTTTGTCATCATATGCGACCACTACATCCGGACCGCGGGCGTACATCTCTCGAATTGGACGACCCTCAGCGTCGTTGACCGTAAGTACTGGCTTGTCCTTAAACTTTGATTCGGGTGGAACCTGGTTTTCGACTTGTTCGCTGCAAACCTGAGCATCCGGGGCAGCGCTCATAAGCTCAGGAGGCTTGGTTTGATACTGGGCTATCAGTGAATCCACATCGAAAACAGGTAAATCCAAGGAGCTCGGAGTGCGTCCGGCCTTTCGTTCCTCGGCATGTTCCGCCCGCTTGGTTTTGAGATCGTTCGGCACTACCTGATTGTCTATGGACATCTCAGTCAAAGTTGCAGTTGAGCTGTTCTGTTCCGAACACTGTTCGAATTTTTCGCCCATGGGAGCCCTACTTTGCCGCAATAAGGATATACAACCGTTTTACAACGGAGGCATGCGAATTAGGCGGACCGAAGATTAAATTGGCGTCTTGCTCTATTCTGGGTGGTGGTTAGACAGAGCTTCCTTGCACTCGAAGTAGACCTGCAAAGTCGATTGTACATAGTCTTTCGGAAGCGGCTGTAGTTTTACTTTTTTCGCGGCAGCCAGCACTAGCTGATCTGTGCTCTTGCTCGGGGACGTATTTATGAAGCGAACGTCTTTGACACCACCAGTAGTGTCGACAGTCAGGGCGATTGCTGCGGCGCCGAGATCGACCTTGTGAGGCATGGCCGCTACGAGAGCCGCCTTTGCAGCATCCCGGTATGACTTGACGGATGGTGGATCTTGCGGCGGCATGGGCGCACCACCGAGCGGTTCGCCTCGCGTTACCGTTGCAGCGTCCGGAGGTGGTGCGGCAATCTTTCCTGCCGTGCGCGACATAGGCGGCACTGAGTTGGTCTTGCAGGCAGGTCCATCCGCCTTTGTCTTTCCGGCATCTCCGGCAATGGCTGTTAGTAAGAATCCTTGGGCAAGGGAGATAACTGTAGCTACCGCTGCTGCAACACGGCGATACTGAGCTCGCAAGCGACGCAACCCAACCGGACAGTTATCCACTATTACTGTTCCGTCCGCTCTCTTGTAAAAGTTCACACAAGCCGAGTGAGCTGTCAGCACCAAGAATTCGTTAGCCTCGGAGCGGGTCATGTCAGTCAAGTTATAGACATTCTTGTCGCATTGAGAACAATGACGAACTCGATCTCCACCTTCCATCGACTCCCAGGAGACAGTACAAGGAGCAGCAACCCGAAGTTTACTAAGTAAATCGACATTCTTGGATTCAGTCATCGCCATCACCTCGCCGGAGTCTTACTCATTTGTACCCAATACTAACCGAGTAACGTAGCCAAATATACCGGAGTTACCCTAGTTCGATAATGTATTGAGATCTTGACTCACTTAAGTTAGCGCTTTGGACGGCGACTCGCGCGACGGGCCAAATGACCCAGCAGTAGGTGAGCTCCAGAAATAGCAATTTAGTAAGGGTGCAGCTGAGAATTTCGTTCCTATCTTACAGAATTGACTTGACTGTAGACTTTCAACTACGATTGGTCCTAGTTGCCGTTGCTGGTAGCATGGGAATGGGCAGCAATTCCACCGAATAGGAGGCATACCTGGTCGATGATAAACCCCAGGACCGATGAGGCATCGTTTGATAGATTCGGCGAGTATGAGGTAGATCCGCGACCTTTGTGCCAAGGGCTCCCGTTCGTTTTGACTGATTCAGCCCATCCTCGGATTGTTTTGAAGCATGGAAGTCACTTTCTTGTTCTAGATGGTGGAGCCTACATTCCTGCTTGTAATACGCTCGGTTTTGGCTATTACCGCTATGACACGAGACATTTGAGCCAATGGGAAGTAACTCTCGATGGAGTTCCACTTTCGCTTCTTTCATTTGATGTAGAAAAAGGCTATGCCGGCAGCTTCCTTTACACTAATCCACAGCTCGCTACGCTTGCCCAGCAAAAGTTGATGATCCAGCGGCAGATAGTCTTGACTGACACAGTTTGTGAAAAACTTCTGGTCGAGAACTTCAGCTCGGAAGCGGTGTCAGTAGAGTTTAGTATTAAATTTCAATCGGACTTCGCTGATATGTTCGAAGTGCGCGGATTGAATCGACCGGAGCGTGGACTGCGCATGGTGCCGACAAGCGATTCAAAAGGCCGTTGCCTTTTCTTGGCGTACAAAGGGCTAGACGGATGTTTGCTTGAAACAGTAATAGAGTTTCGCGGTGCTCAGCCTCAGTCCATTATTGACGGAGAAGTTAAGTACAGGCTGGATCTGTCTGCTAGAGCGCAGTGGGCAATCGAAATGCATATCTCCACCCGCAACAGTGGTTTCCCTCCTCTAACTGAAAGTGCGGCAACCAGCTTTTCTGCCATGATGGAGAAAGCGGACGCTGCATATTCACGGTGGCGAAGTGAGGGTGCGCGCGTTTCCACTGAGCATGAAATCGTTAATTTCGCGCTCGATAGAGGGTTGCGCGATGTCTATATACTTCGTCAGTCTACACCGCGAGGCACTGGCCTTGCTGCTGGGATACCCTGGTATTGTGCCGTTTTCGGCCGTGATAGCGCAATTGCCGGCTGGCAGATGTTGCCTTTCCGACCGGATATAGCGCGTGAATGTATTGAAGTCTTAGCTGCATATCAGGGCAGTCGCACAGATCGATTTAGGGGTGAGCGATCCGGTAAGATCATGCACGAGTTGCGACTGGGGGAGTTGGCAAGGCTAAATGCCATTCCGCATACCCCCTATTACGGAAGTGTTGATGCGACCGCGTTATGGCTGCTTTTGGTCGGTAAGTATCTTCAGTGGACAGGCGACATTGACTTCGTTTCAAGGCTCTGGCCAAACATCAAGCTCGCTCTTGGTTGGTTAGATAGGGCGACAAGCAACGGCTATATCACTTACAAGCGTGAAAGTTCGCAAGGTTTGGAAAATCAAGGATGGAAGGATTCGGGCGATTCGGTTTGTCATGCCGATGGCAGCTTGGCCAGACCGCCGATTGCGATTTGCGAGGCGCAAGGCTATGTCTACGCTGCTCGCATTGCCATGTCAAATGTTGCTGGGATATTGAATCACAACACGCTGGCTGACAAGCTTCAATTACAGGCAATGGAGTTCAAGAAGTGCTTTAACCAGGACTTCTGGATGGAACCTGAGGAGTTCCCGGCGCTTGCAATAGATGGAGATGGGCGTCAGGTGAAGGTGATATCCTCTAATGCAGGGCACTGCGTCTGGTCTGGAATAATTGACGGGCAGCGTGCGAATCGCGTAACAGACAGGCTGCTATGTCAAGATGTTGATTCTGGCTGGGGCTTGCGTACGCTTTCATCGGATGCCAGTTTCTACAACCCGATGAGTTATCACAATGGCTCCGTATGGCCTCACGACAATGCGATTATCCTAGAAGGGTTGAGGAAAATCGGCAGAATTCGAGATGCGCACAGACTGATGTGGTCTATGATTTCGGTTGCGCAGCATCAGCAAGACTTCAGGTTGCCAGAGTTGTTCTGCGGTTTTGAGCGGACGGACTGGAGTCGTCCGATTGATTATCCTGTTTCCTGCTCACCACAATCGTGGTCGGCTGGAAGCATCTTTCAAATGCTGACCGCATGCGTTAACTTTCAGCCTGATGCAATCAAGAAGACTTTGCGCATTTTGGATCCATCCTTGCCTGACTGGTTGCAGTCGCTGACCATTAGGAACTTAAAGGTAGGAGAGGCGGAGATCGACATTGCTTTCAATGCGGCCGATGGACACACTTATTGTCAGATTCTAAAAAAGATCGGTAATCTGCGTGTCATAATCGAAACTTGACTGCTCATGAGGTTTGCGGAGATGCGTATTGCCCAATTGGCTCCCCTTGCGGAAAGTGTGCCACCACCGGGCTATGGTGGCTCTGAGTTGGTTGTGAGCCTTTTGACCGAGGAGCTTGTTAAGCGAGGACACGAAGTAACTTTGTTTGCCTCGGGAGATTCAGCCACGGATGCTGAATTGATCTCCTGTGCGCCCACTGGACTCCGTCAAAATGCTGACATTCCGGAAACACGTTGGGCTGCATACGATTTGAAGTCCTTGTTGGTGCTCGGGCGAATGGCAGATCGCTTCGACATCATTCACAACCATATGGGTTTCATTGCGCTGCCGTTTTTGCGAGGAATAAAGTGCCCCAGTGTAACTACCAATCACAACCGTGTTAGTGACTACTGCGCAGATATTTTTCTTGAGTATAAGGAGCAGCCCATTGTGGCGATCAGTGAATCCTACCGAAAACTCAATTATCAAGAGCAGCTCAACTATGTCGCAACCGTGCACAACGGAGTAGATACAGATACCTTCTCCTTCGACGAGAAGGAAAAGCAAACTCATCTATTGTTCCTCGGTCGTCTCTGTCCTGAGAAGGGAACAGTTGAAGCGATTAGGATTGCCAGGCAACTTGGATTGCCTATAGTATTAGCAGGAAAGATCGACAAGAGGGATGGTAAGTACTTCGAGGAACAAGTACTTCCATTGTTGAACGAGCCTGAAGTCGAGTTCGTCGGGGAGGTCAATTGCGAAGAGAAGGGCAGGCTCTATCGATCGGCGATTGCTACGCTCTGCCCTGTGCGCTTCGAGGAGCCGTTTGGATTGGTCCTGGCGGAATCCCTTGCATCTGGAACACCGGTAATGGCTTTTCGACGGGGGGCAATTCCGGAAGTAGTATCGGACGGTGAGACTGGTATCGTAGGTGATACTATTGCCGATCTTGTCAATCGGTTCGGGGAGATTGAAAAAATGAGCAGGGCGGCTTGTCGCGAACGAGCTACTCGATTGTTCAGTAAGGAGAGAATGACGGAGCAGTATGAGCAGGTATATTTGCAGTTACAATCTAAAGCGCTGGCGAGTCAGAGGTTATGACCTTCTTGACTCACACGCGTCGCAGTCATTGCAAGCTTTCCGGAAGGGGGCAATGTAATTGATCAAGTACAAACTGAATGGCGGCTATTCGGTGGCTGAGTTTGGCGATATGGTGCCGATACTAAAAGAGCGCCTGCCCTTTCTCATTTTAGATTGCGACGGCACGTTGGTTCCAATCTGCGAAACTCTGGAAGAGGCTGTCCTGCATCCCGCTCACAAGAATCTCCTCAATGATGTAGCCCGCCATCTGATTGGACGTGTGGCCATCGTCAGTGCGCGCGGGTTGAGTCGATTGACGCATGAATTCGATCCGCAAATCTTCACGCTCGCTGGTAATTATGGTCTGGAGATCAGCTATCCGTCCGGGCAAAAGTTCGTTCATCCGATTGCGGTTCATGCCCGTTTACTCATGATCGAAGTGGCGACGGCAATCGGTAGGCTGATTGTGAACCTGCCGTCCTTGATATTGGACAATCATGGGTACTCGTTGTGTTTGCATTTTCATCGACTGCCAGTCGCGCAGCATGCTGAGATGCATGATTTCGTTCATAAACTCGAGCAGCAGTATGCAACGCTTGAATTTAGAAGATTGAGTACAAGCTATGAAGTAGTGCCATCTGTAAAGTGGGACAAGTCCAGTGCTTTGGATCACATAGCGACTCACCTGGCACTTGAAGTCGAAGATCCGCTCTATATAGCCTTTGGTGATTCGGAGATGGATGAGCCGATGTTCTCTTGGGTAAACCACCGGCGGGGCGTAAGCTTCAGTGTCGGGCCCCGGGACAGGACTGGTGCTTTAGGATTGATGGAGTCACCTAATGATGTGTTCGGTTTCCTGGACAATCTCTTGCGTTTGCATCGAGCATCCAAATAGTTCTGCTGGAGCTGGGTAACACTGCTGAGTTGCTATTCGAACAAGGCCGAGATTGTATAATCTGCGCACCGGATTGAGGTGCGATCATGATTCTTGATGTCGACAAGTTCGATCCAGATTCTTTGTACAAGATTCTGATCGGCAGTATTTTGCCAAGGCCGATCGCCTGGGTCTCCACCATTGACC
This sequence comes from uncultured Candidatus Obscuribacterales bacterium, assembly GCA_964607945.1. Taxonomy (GTDB): domain Bacteria; phylum Cyanobacteriota; class Vampirovibrionia; order Obscuribacterales; family Obscuribacteraceae; genus JAGVKB01. Next base: position 8,148 of record CAZSNX010000048.1, on the reverse strand, counting down.
AGGATGGAGTCTCCAACTTAGCGCCATTTTCCTTTTTTACGGTGGCCAGTGCCGATCCGCCAATCCTATGCTTTTCTCCCGGGAATAAAGCGGGACTGATAAATGGAGAGATTGTTGGCATTCCAAAGGATACTTTGCGCAATATTCGTCAGACGGAGGAATTCGTAGTCAACATCGTCAGCCGGAGGTTGGCTGAAAAAATGGTTCAATCGAGCGGCGAATATCCGCCCGGTGTAAGCGAGTTTGAGCTTGCCGGGCTTACACCGATGCCTTCGAACATGGTAGCCCCGCCACGCGTGGGTGAGTCGATGATCAGCATGGAGTGCAGATTACATCAGATCATCGAGTTCGGAAAACACCCAAGCGCGGGCAACCTTGTGCTCGGGAGGATAGTTTGTTTCAACCTGGATGACGCTGTGTACAAGAATGGACGAATAGATCTTGATATCCTGGAGCCGGTTGGCAGGCTGGGCGGCAATCAATATTGCACTGTCAAAGATCGTTTTGAAATTCTACGTCCAAACGTAGATTGAGTATATAGAATTGTCCTCAAGTCTGTATCTCCCGATTGAGCCGGAGTTCTCGGAGAAACTTAAATCTCGGGCGTCTGACTGATTTAGGTGGAAACTTTCTAAAGTGTCTGCGACAATGCGGATCTCCAGCCTTTGCCGGCCGTGGGGGGATTTGTCAGGGGGAGCCGCCTTTGTGGATTGTCAAGCTAGCGCTGGGGCAGCCGCATACTTTTATCGTCATGGCTATCCTGATTGCCTTGTTCGGCTTTGTGTCCATCAAGCAGATGGCCATCGATATCTTTCCGTCGATTGACATTCCGATTGTAAGCTGCGTTTGGACCTATACCGGGATGAATGCCGGTAACGTGGAGAATCTGGTCACAACGCCTACAGAAAGGGCGTTTACTTCCACTGTCAACGGGATAGACCACATGGAGTCAATGTCGCTGAGCGGCATGAGCATCATCAAGGTCTATCTGCACAAAGGCACCGATATCGGACAAGCGATCGCTCAAGTGTCGGCAACGGCCAATGCTGTTAAGCAGCAGTTGCCGTCAGGTATCAATCCGCCTTTTGTCACACAGTCGTCTGCGACGGACGTGCCTGTACTTCAGCTGGTGGTTGGCAGCCCCACTCTTGGCGAAGCTCAGCTGTTCGATGTTGCCAACAATTTCATCAGGATACAGTTGGCCGTAGTGCAAGGCGCAACCATTCCATTTCCCAATGGTGGAAAGTATCGGCAGGTCTGCGTGGACTTAAATCCTCAAGCCCTGCTCGGTTATGGACTCTGTCCGGAGGATATCGTCAATGCGGTTAACGCAGAAAGTGTAATCGCTCCCAGTGGCACGGCAAAGATGGGCCGCTCGGAGTATGTAGTGACACTCAATAACATGCCCGATGAGATAAAAAAACTCAACGATATTCCGGTTAAGCATATAGGCGGTGCAACAGTCTATGTGCGTGATGTGGCGTTCGTTCATGACGGATTTCAGCCGCAACTAAATGTGGTGAATCGCAATAATCAGCGTGCCGTAATTATGAGCATACTCAAAAACGGCACGGCTTCTACCTTGTCCGTAGTCAATCAGGTCAAGGCACTGCTTCCACGCATTCGAGATTCGCTGCCGGTCCATCCAGTATCTGTTGATATTCTGACCGACCAATCCAAATTCGTAAGTGAGTGCGTGGATGAGGTATTTCAAGAGGTGGTGACAGCCGCCGGATTGACAGCGATTTTCATGCTGGCAATTCTTGGAAGCTGGCGCAGTACGTTAATAGTCATCACTTCGATTCCATTAGCGATGATGACATCGGTAATCGGGCTGTATATCACCGGTAATACCATTAACTCGATGACTCTAGGTGGTCTGGCATTGGCAGTTGGAATGTTGGTCGATGATGCGACCGTGGAAGTCGAGAACGTGCACCGTCAGATGGGTATGGGAAAGCATATTGAGCAAGCGATTCTGGATGGTGCCCAAGAAGTAGCTCTTCCAGCTTTCGTTTCTACGATATCCATTTGTATTGTTTTCTTGCCAGTATTCCTGCTGTCCGAACCGGCGAAGTCGTTGTTCATTCCATTGGGACTGGCTGTTTCGTTTGCTATGTTGGCGTCTTACGGTTTGTCTCGAACAATCGTTCCGCTGATGTCCAAACATCTGTTTGCAGCCGAAGAGGAATCGTCGAAAGGTGAGGGCGGCAGTGAGAAAACCAACCAAAATATCTTCGGTTTAATTCATTTGTTTATTGACAAGCACTTCAACGGTATGCGGGACGCGTACCATGCAGTTCTAGTCCAAGCCCTTAATCATCGGAAGGCGACGGTTTCGCTTTTTCTGACGGTTTACGCCATCAGTTTTTGCTTGTTGCCGTTTATCGGAGAAGATTTTTTTCCTCCGATTGATGCCGGTCAGTTGCGTCTCCACTTGAGTGTTCCTCCCGGAACTCGAGTCGAGGAAACCGAAAGGATCTATCGCAAAGTTGAAAACGCAGTGTGCAAGCTCATCGACGCCGGTGATATGGAGTTGTTGGTTGACAACATTGGCATGCCGGTAAGCGGTGTGAACTATGCATTCTCTGATAGTCAGACAATTAGTGAGGCAGACGGAGAGATCCTCGTAACTCTCAAGGAGCACCGAAAGAAATCCACTTGGTACTACCAGAAGAAGATTCGCGAGATGTTGACCGCGGACTTTCCGGAGTGCACGTATTACTTTCAACCGGCCGATATCATTACGCAGATACTCAATGCTGGGCTGCCGGCTCCAATAGACATTAAGGTTCTGGGATTCGATCGTCAGGCGAATTTCAAGGCTGCATTGGAGATTAAGCGTGCCGTGGAGAAAATCCCCGGTGCCGTGGATGTCTGTTTGCACCAGGTTACGAATGCTCCACAGTACATGTTTAATGTGGATCGAACCAGGGCTAATCAGATGGGGCTTACCCAGAAAGACATCTCTAATTCGGTTTTGGTCACGCTAAGTTCCAGCTTTCAGGTCTCGCCGAATTTCTGGGTAAGCCCTCAAAGCGGTGTCCAGTACTATCTGGAAACACTCGCTCCGCAGTACAGGATCAGCTCGGTGAACGATCTCGGTAATATTCCGATTGCCACAGGTGAGACGCAAGAGAAGACAACCATCGCTGATTTTACGAGCACGCATACGACTGCCGGACCGTCTCCGATGCAATTGCTGTCAAATGTCGCGACCCCAATTAGATGTTTTACTCCGTATGTTGTGAATCACTTCAATGTTCAAAACGCATATGATGTTTACGCTGCTTGTCAGAATCGAGATCTCGGTGGAGTCGCCATTGAGGTGCAACGCATTGTCAAAGAAGTTAAGAAGACACTGCCGAGCAAGGGAACGTTTATTGTGGTGGCAGGTCAAGTGCTCAGCATGCTAACCGCGTTCGCCGGTTTGCTGATCGGATTGGTTGGTGCGCTCCTGCTGGTTTACCTATTGTTGGTGGTGAATTATCAATCCTGGGTCGATCCGCTAATCATTTTGATGGCGGTTCCAGGTGCTTTATCTGGAATCATGTGGAGCCTCTTTATAAGTCAAACAACCTTCAGTGTGCCGGCCCTGATGGGAACAATCATGACTATCGGAGTTGCGTCGGCGAACAGTATTTTGATGGTCACCTTCTGCAATGAGCAGCTGCATGAGGGAAAAACCCCATTGGAGGCAGCTTCTACTGCTGGATTTCAGCGCTTTAGACCGGTTTGCATGACAGCGATGGCAATGGTTCTCGGCATGATTCCTATGTCGCTCAGCACCGGTATGAATGCGCCGATCGGTCGCGCTGTGATCGGCGGTCTATCAGTTGCCACCTTCTCCACGTTAATCTTTGTTCCGGTTATGTACAGCATTATGCGTGGCAGCAAAAAGACTTCGCAAGTAGCAGACAGGGATTCACACTAGAAATGAAAGCCTCAAAACTAATGCCAGTGAAACGTCGGAATTATAGAGCGCCAAACGGAAATGCACTGCTGGTGGCCGCCTTGATGGTTGCGGCAGTAATCGGTGGACTGTTGCTCCTCGGCGTTTTCCCGCGCATGGAAAATAGCAAGGAGCTTAAGCGAATGGAAGACACCACTTCTGGTGCCGTTCCTATCGTCCACACCGTGAAGGCAGAGTCTGCTCCTTATGAAGAATCCGGTGTTTTGCCAGGCAGTATTGGTGCAATGCAGTATGCGAACATTTATGCGCGAGTCGATGGTTACTTAAAAAGCCGTTTCGTGGATATCGGTAGTGTCGTGAAGAAGGGGCAATTGCTTGCGGAGATTGATACTCCCACCATCGACGAGAATTTGAAGCAATCCGAAGCTGATCTCGCCCAGGCGCAAGCCCAGCTGAAGAGCGCCAAATCGCAGCTGAAGCAGGCCCAGGCGCAGCTTCTGTCAGCCAAGGCTGTAGTTGAAAAGGCAAGAGCGGACGAAAGTTTGGCAGAGATTACAGCAACTCGTTGGAAGCATATGGCCGATAAAGGGGCAGTCACATTTCAAAGTAGAGATGAAAAGGTAAGCACCTATGCAGTGCAGATTGCCAACTTGAAGGCTGCGATTGCACAGGAGACCGCTTCGGAGTCGAATGTAGCTACTGCCGAGTCTCAGGTGCACGTGGCTGAGGCTCAAGTTGCTGCAAAACAAGCAAATGTTCGTTACTGGCTGGCACAGGAGTCATTTAAGCGAGTAGTTGCTCCGTTCGATGGCGTAATCACATTACGCAAGGTGGATCCAGGGGCTTTGATTACGTCGGGAAGCCAGTCGTCCAGTCTCGAGCTGTTTCAAATGGGCAAATTGGATATAGTCAGAACATACATAAATGTGCCTCAATCGGTTGCCAGCTACGTAAAGCCCGGACAGCCGGCGGATCTACTGCTGGCTGAGTTTCCCGGTCGGGTTTTCAAAGGAACGATCGCTTGCGTATCAGGAGCGTTAGATCCAAATACAAGAACCCGGCAAACCGAGGTGCGCGTTGAGAATCAGGACCATACTTTGCTGCCCGGGATGTACGCGCAGGTCAAGATAAAGGTGAAGCAGGACGATCCGTGGGTCAAAGTTGCTGGCACTACACTTGTTCCCAAGAATGACGGCATGTATGTCGTAGTAGTAAAGGACAATAAGGCGAACTTTAGAAAAGTGGATATAGGCCGAGATTTTGGCGACCTGATTGAAATTAAGTACGGACTTCATGCCGGTGATGAAGTTGCAGTCAGCCCGCCGGTGGATCTTAAGGAAGGAGAAAGCGTCAAAGCGGTTGCTATCGCTTCCGACTAGAGCATTTGTTTATGTTCACTCACGCACAGGAGTCAAAATTGGCTTTAGTAGAAGCAGGCAGGGCTAAGAGCTTCCAGGCAACTGGGATGTTCTCAAAGTCCGCTTCACTTCGGAATTCTACTTCATTATTTATCCTGGCTTTCTTTACCATGTTCCAGATGGTGGTATCGCCTGTCATGGCAGATACGCCGATGCCGGCTCGTGATCCATTTCCCGCTCCTGCTCCAGTAGAATCACCGGTGCAGCTCAGAGGATTGGGCTCGCCGCTGTCTGAGCCGGGCAAGAACACTCTAGATAATTTGAGGCTGGGAGCAGAAGAGAGCGCCGGAGTAATTTTCGAACAGCCAGATCAAGTGTTCGTCAAACCGCCGATTCTAAAGGCGCTGATTCAGCTGGATAACCAACTTTCACCTTATGGTCTGGATGCAAATGCCAAGCCGAGCCGGCCGATTACACTAGCCGAAGTCGAGAAGATTGCGTTGGAGAACAACCTGGTAATCAAAATTTCTCATAGCGATCAGGAGAACAAACACTGGCAGTACCGCGGTGCACTGACCGGCTTCCTCCCCAGCATGAGCAATGGTGTTAGCTATCAGGCACTAACTGGCAAATATGCCAGTCCGTTTGGATTGCTGGCATCGGTAAATAATATCAACCTGGTTATGCCCAATACCGGAAGCTATTACTTTTTCCAGGGCGGCAAGGTGCTTTTTGGATCGCTTCAAGCCAAGCACCAATACAAAGCATCCCAATTCGCGCTAAAAGGCACCACCAACGATATCTTGTACGAAGCAGGAAAACTTTACTACGACTTGGTTTTGAATGATATTTTGTTGCAGATTAAGGTTAAGGCGGTAGAGACATCTCAAGCATTATTGGCAAGAAGCATGATTCGTTATGAGAACGGAGCTGGAACGAAGCTCGACGTCTTACAAGCGCGCACTCAACTGTCGAAAGACAGGCAGGCGTTGATATCACAGCAGATTGCCCGAAGACAGTCGGCGATTCATCTTGCTACCGCGTTGAACCTCGATACTTCCGAAGACTTGACGGTCGAGAACCGCCTGCTGTCGAAGGTGAGATTGGTTGACGCTGCTTTGAGTGCAGGCGATCTGCTGAGCATTGCAATCGACAATCGTCCGGAATTGAAACACTACGAGCAGTTGAGATTGGCAGCGAAGGATGCCGTGAAAGTCGCTGCTTCGGCATTGTTGCCTACTGTCCAAGGTACAGCTGTTGCGGCTTCGACCGGAGCACGCGTAACCAGTTCCGGCTCCGGCTCGCAGAGCGCGGCTTCCACTTCTGGCTTTGCCGCCGGTGGATTTAGCGTGTCCTCCGGCTCTGCGACTCCTTCGAGCGGTAGCGGTGGAAGACCGAAGTATGCTCAAACGGAGATATTTGTTTTGGGAGTTGATGTGCAGTGGACTCTTCCCGGTCTAGGTTCGACCGCTTTTGCCAGCGTGCAGTCGGCTAAATGGGTAGCCCGCAAAGCTCAGCTGGATTTTAATTACAAACTGAGCCGTGTCTATGAAGAAGTCCGTGACGCATATCTACAAAGTCTTGAGGCGGAAAGTCTGATCAAAGAAACTACTGACACTGTGGAATCTACTAAGGAACAGCTTAGCGTTGCCATTACCAGAATGGAGGAAGGTGTCGGTATCGATGTTGATGTTATTAACGCTCAACGTGACTATACTTCAGCTTTGGTAGATAAGGCTAGTGCAATTGCACAGTTTGACTCAGCGCAGTTGAGGCTTCTAAGAACGATCGGAAAGATTTCATACGACACTGTAGCCAGGGGTGTTCCCGTTACAAACAAGTCCAAGTAGCGGTAGTCCGTTTCGCTCTAAGTGGAGTTTGGAACGCAGATGCATAGCACGAGCCGATTCCTGAAATACTTGTTTGCAGTGGCAATAGTCTTCGTATCTTTGTCGGTTGGGTGCCTATATTCAACTGCCTGGGAAACGGTTGAGTACAGAGACGTCTATGTAGGCTCGAAGAAGCTGTTAGTCATCACTGATACTCATATGAAATTGGCCTCCGAACGTGCCGATGATATCAATGATCGCTTGACACGCATTCTGTCCGATCCATCCACTGATCCTTCCACACTTGCGATTCGAGTAGGAATTGACGGCGTTCCGGTAGTAATGCTTGGGAATCTGGCTGTATGCCATATAACGGACAAGGACGCGCTTGCCAACAATCAGAGCAAAGGGGCGCTAGCCCAGCATGTTCTGGAGACGTTGCGTGCTGAACTGAAGCATGCGCATATCGGCAGAAATGAATCGCGAGCAGCAGAAAAACATGGCAATACTCCATTAAGTGAGCATGCGGTGCTGCTGCTCTTTCTCGAGATTGCCATTCTTCTTCTTGTCTCGTTGGTCTGCGGAGAGCTGTTCGTGCGCGTTGGGCAACCCGCTATTATCGGGCAGATTGTCGGGGGATTGCTGCTGGGTCAAACGTTTTTCGGAAATCTTTTCCCGGACTTGTCGTCATCGCTTTTCCCGCAAGATGGCTCCCAATCGAAGCTCATCGAGGCCGTATCTTGGATCGGCGTATCCTTCCTTTTGATGTTGACCGGAATGGAAACGGATATGGCGATGCTGAAACGCCTGGGTAAGCCAGCTTTGTATATCGCCGTGATCGGCTTGATTGGACCGCTGTTGGGGGGAGGATTGGCATCACTCTTGCTGCCATCCAGCCTGATGGCTGACTCGCAGCAAAAGCTCGCTTTTGCAGTCTTCCTTGGCACTGTTTTTGCTGCCTCATCCGTGCCGGTGGTGGCGAAGATCCTTATGGATATGAAACTAATCAGGCGTGATATCGGGCAGCTGGTACTGTCCGCCTCCCTTT
>CAZSNX010000047.1:0-15976 GCA_964607945.1 uncultured Candidatus Obscuribacterales bacterium | reverse complement strand
ACACAGTTAAACCTGGGAGTTTGCTAGAATTTCCCCGTGCTCGAAGTGATGAAAAGGTGCTTGTTTCGATGAATCGAACTCTGTCCGGTGTCCTGCTGGCACTAACCGCCCAGCTCAGTTTAACGCTCGGTTGTTCAGGTTCAGCCTGGGCACAAGGCGGCATACCATTGCCTGGTCAAACTCAAATGCAGCAACCGCAAGCTATTTCGGCACCGGTACCGGGCGCGCATCCGCAGGCACCGCCGCCTGGACCGACTCGTACCAACCTGGCACCGTCGGTCCAAAGCGCCTATCAGCAACTACCGCTCACCCCCGAAGACGCCCAGGTTCGTCTGGACGAGCTGAAGACCCTACTGCCCGATGCTCGCCCGCAAGAGATTCAAGACAGCATCATGCAGATATGCGATTGGTTGGCTGAGATGGCCGATTCGCACTACAAAATCTCCTTGAGCTTCGCCAAGAACGAAGCCACAAAACCTCAAGCGGAAGCGGAAAAGGCAGCAGCACACAGGTTTAGCCAATTGAAAAATCAAGCGCTCCTGCTCAAAGCGGATCTGCTAATCAAGCAACGACGCTTCCCGGAAGCGCTCGGACCGCTGGTGGACATCATCGGACAGGAACCCCGCAGCGCCACCGGACAAACCGCTTATAAGAGGCTCAAAGAAATAGGGTTCTCGCAAGAACCAGAGCTAAAACAAGAAGGCAAAGTCGAACCGGCAACGACTCCGACGCCAGTACAGACTTCACCCAAGCCGGCGACCGCCCAAGCCAAACCAGCCGTCGTCACAGCAGCGCCGACAGCGGCAGTCTCCATGCCAGCGCCGCCAATCAAGAAAGTCAGCCAAAGCACCGTTAAGACGAAAGTAGCTGTGAAGCCTGCCTTAACCGCTCAGGCAAAACCGCAAAAGAAAGCGCCGGCGAAAGGTCCGACCGTCTGGATCTCCGGCAGCCCATACGGGGCCGGAAGCGGCCGGCAGATTGGCTCAAATCGAGCCGGACAAGTTAAGCGTTAAGGCTTAAGCCGGTGCCCTGCTCTTGCACCACAGGTAGTGCCGATCGCCTAACCGGTGTTTCGCCCGGTTGGTAAGAGCTGCCACGGCGCTGTCACAAAATTCAAGCAACCTGTTGTGCTTATAATTGAGGTAAATGGAAAATGCAGCCAGGAGGGTTAGCATGAGTCACCTTTACAGAAAGCTCCGCCTGACCGAACGAACACTCTTAGCTATCGCCGCAGGCGCGCTTCTTCCCATTACTGCTCTGGCTGCAGACCCATTTAAGCTCGGAGTCGAACAACGAAACTTCCTGCAAGACCCACTGCAGGGTGGCGCGAGCTATCCCGCGCCCCATATGATCCAGCAGACTCCGACCGCCGGTGCGTACACCGGCGGTGTACGCAATAACGCACCGCTGCAAGGCAGCGCCCAACAAAGACCGCCGCTGCAAACCAGCGTGCAACAAAGACCACCGATTCAAGCCTCGGTTCAACAACGCGTCGTCCTGCCTCCAAATTTCTTGGGTCTCTGGAATGTGCAAGGACAAAGGAACAAAGTCGAGGCCCAATCACCGGAATTTCAACAACAAGCAGAGCAAGCCTTTCAATTTAATACTAGTAACACCTGGGAGATATCGGGCGACCCCAATTCAGGATATATGATGGGGTCGAACACCGGTGTCAAGACTCCGATAGTGGTGGACAAAGTACAGGGCAACACTGCCTTTATCCGCTACCAACACCCGGTCGGAAAAACGATGGCGCAAGAGGCAATCGTAATGTCCCTTTTGCCAGGCGGCGCTCAATTCAACGGATTGGAAAGAATCTCAATCGTCAAAGAGAACGAACCGCCACGCTGCCGGGTTACCTACCAGCTGATTGGACGCCGCCAACGCTGACAGAGCAGCTTATCGCTGGTCTTCCAGCAATACTTCCTGAATGGACGATTTGAGCTCCGCTTGAGCCTGCTGCAACTGTTCGGCTAAACGCTCAGCAGTCACCCGTGCAGCCTCTATTCTGGCAGCGGCTCCTTTGAGGAATCTGTCATCAGGTCTTCCCTTTGACTTGGCATAAGCTCTATCGACTTGCTCCAATTGCCTGGAAGCCTTCTCCAACTGCATGGTCATCAGACGGCTTTGGCGCGCGGATTCTTGCAGGTAATAGCCGGTCGAATCCTTACCCCGATTAAGATTCATGACCATAAATTGAGTGCGACTGAACTCAATGCGCTCGGCCGGCTCCGGTCTTCTCTTGCAATCCGACGCTGGCGCCAGAAGGACAAGTAAACCGGCAGCGATTGCCCAAGAGACCAAAATGACTTGTTTTTTCACTTGCTTCATGTGTTTCTAAAAAAGGCAGTACAACGGATGTATAGTTGCTGGATATCCAGGTAATTGTAAGATCATCATGACTCTTCAGGCTACCAGCTCTTTTGCAATGAAAGCACAATTCGGTTACGTCAAAACAGTAAGCTTCGTTTCGGCGGCGCTGACGACCGCCGGCATTATGGCCGCCGGTCTGGCAGGGGCTGCTCGCGAGAAGCCCGATTGGCAGCTGGTCGGGCCAACCGCCATCGCCTCCATTCCTACACCCAGAAGCTTCAGCACGCATAGCGCCAAAGAGATTATGGAAATGGCGCTTGAATCCGCTGAGCAAGGTTTCACAGACGAAGCTATCTGTCAGTTCCGCGAAGTGATCAAACGCGAGCCGGGCAATGCCTCCGCCCGCAACAATCTGGCCATCTGCCTGAAGCGCCAAGGTCAGTTAGACCAGGCAGTTGAAGAGTATCACCGGGCTGTCAGCCTTAAGCCGCATAGCGGACAGCTTCATAACAATCTCGGCGCCGCCTACTTGGCTCAGGGAGATTTCAAAGAAGCAGTCACCTGCTTTTACCAGGCCTTGCTTTACGATCCCGAATTAGCAAGCGCTCACGCCAATCTCGGACACGCACTCTTTCACCAAGGTGACCTGGCCGGCGCAGTCAATGCCTACCAGTCAGCGCTCAAGATTCAACCAGAAAAGGCCATTTGCCATCGAGATTTAGGCGATCTTTTGGCGGCCATGCACCAGGGCGAATCAGCTTTGATTGAATACAAGGCAGCAGCCAGGGCTGGCGACGATCCGGCGGTGATCGAACTGAGAATCGCCAAAGTTCAAAAACAATTGAATCAATTGACTTTGTCCCGCAAAACGGTAAATTCGGTTCTACACCGGACACCGGAAAGTCCTGAGGCACTTAACTTACTGGGATGGCTCGATCTCAAGAGCGGACATCTCCATCAAGCTCGCGCCAATCTGGAAAAGGCGCTGGCGCTTGACCCCAACTTTCCGGAAGCAAGAAACTCGCTGGGAATTACCCTCTACAACGAGCATGACTACGACCAAGCCATCAATGTCTGGCGCCAAACTTTAGCGCTCAAGCCGGATTATTGGGAAGTTCACTTTAATCTCGGCAACGCACTCTATCAAGGCGGACTCTTTGCCCAATCGGCCGACGCTTACCGCCAGGTACTTCAGTTTGCACCTTCTGAGGCGCCGGCTCACAATAATCTCGGCTTGGCACTATTGAAATTGAATCAGAAGACCGAAGCAATCGCCGAGTTTCGCCAGGCGCTCAAACTCAAACCGACCCTGTCGGAAGCTCGCAGGAATCTCAGTCAATCACTCAAAAGCTCTGACGAGACCAAAGCGCTGCACGTCAAGTCCTGAGACAAAGTGAAGGTAGGGATTCAGTCCTTAAGTTATGATAGCGGCCGACCGACATTTGATCTGGAGTTGAAAAGTTCAGGAAGGACAGATGGGAGCTGAAAAATTCGATCTTGACGCCACCGTGACCGCAATCGGACAGGCCTGTACGGCATTGTTTTGTCATGCCTTGTTCGACGCCGCCCTGCACGGACTGGCTGTAGCTTTAGCAGTCGGATTAGTAGGCTTAATCTTCGCTCAACGCCGCAAACGCTTCGGCAAGCCACTTTTGGCGGTGTCAGCGAAACTGGCGATGTTTTGCGCGGTTCTAACCTTGCCCGGAATCATTGCCCTGGTTACAGCCGGCCGTCTCCCACCTGTGGGCGTCTTCCAATTTTCGTCACTGGGCTTTGTCGTTTTCTGGGGTCTGATAAGTTTGCATCTGTCGGCCGAAGAGATGAACTTCGAGTGGTTCTCCTAACAGCAAGACTATCCGCTTTCACCGTCCGTCTAATTTAATCGGCTTATAATTAGAAATAGCTTTACTAAGGGCAAACTTCCGAGTATGGCTGTGTAATCGGCGTCCAGGTTGCGTCTAGATGACAGAAAAGCCGCCCAATCCACCGTCGGTGTCGAGCGACCCGCTCGGTCTTAAACCGGGCGAAATTTTCTGGAACAACTTTCGTGTCTTGAATGTTATCGGCAAGGGCGGTGTCAGCACGGTCTACAAAGCGGAAAACCTGCAGACCAAACAGTATGTCGCGATCAAACTCCTGCACGCTCAGAAAACGCGCGACGAAGAGCTGGTAAGACGATTCATCCGCGAAGCACAAACCACCACCAAGCTGGATCACCCGCATGCCATACACATCTGGGAATGGGGCATCGATCAAAGCGAAAGACCGTTCATGATTATCGAATACCTGGCCGGCGAAACATTGTCCAAGCGAATTCAAAAGAGCAATGGACTTAACCACAACAAGGCTCTCGATATCATGGATCAAGTTTGCGCCGCCATTCAGGAGGCGCACTCAATGGGCATCATTCACCGCGATTTAAAGCCCGACAACATCATGCTTACCACTCATCAGGGCGTCGAAGATTGGGTGAAAGTATGCGACTTTGGAATAGCCAAGCTCGAACCGGAAAATGAAGAGGTTGGCAGCGTCGCTCAAGCCACCCTCACTCATACTGGAGCGATCCTCGGCACACCAATGTATATGTCTCCCGAGCAGCTCAGGGGCCGCAAAGCAGACGCCCGGTCGGACATTTACAGCCTGGGCTGCATCATGTACGAAATGCTCACAGGCAAGCCGCCTTTCGCCTCGCGCAATACCGCCGAAATTGTAGTTGGGCACCTCAATCAGACTCCCGAAATGCCGCATCGCGTCAGAATGGATCTCAATGTCCCAGAAAAGTTGAGCGAAGCGACTATGCGCGCTCTCAATAAAAATCCCTGGGAAAGACCGACGACGGTGCAAGAGTTTATTACCAGCCTGCGCAAAGCAGTCGAGAAGCCACAAAAGAATGCCAGACCGGTTTTGAAAGAAGCTTACGCAGCTGGAGCGACCGTCAACACACCAACACCCTACGGAATGGTCGTCGATCCCATTAAGCGCGTCTGCCCCCATTGCAAATCAGTGGCCAGCGGCGGCAACTTCAAGTTTTGCTTAAAATGCGGACAAGACAACACCGGTAAGTGGCTGCCCTACCACAGCCTCGATAAGGCCCGGTCCGGACACCCGCTGGCCTTCGTGTCGGATCCGCACAATCGCCGCTTGGTGCTTTGGCTGGTATTGGGAGCGATTCTTTCGTGGGCGGTCTACGCCTATCTGTCCAAACCGACCGAACTGACCGGGCGCTTCACAGCCGAATTCGATCATCAGCTCTTCAACGACAATGTGCTCAGCCCGACGCTCACGCGCATGCTCAGATTCAACTCGATGGAGATGCTGCTCTCGGAGAAAGGCGAGACTTTGAACGGTCTTTTGAAGACTCCCTATGGCGAACATAGCTTGAGCGGCAAAATCGTTCAAACCAGCCCGATGATCCTTTCTTACGATCTCAGTGGCAGCATTGAGAAACCGTCAGGTCGGCTGGATCTGGCGATTGAGGGAACATACGATAAACTGATACGGTCTTACGAATGGACGCTCAAAGCTTACTTCCAGGGAAAGAACATCAAACCAATCAGCGATTCAGCAAAAATGACTGTGGTATCCGACCGGGATTAAGCTTGCTTGTGCTCCAGGAGTGCTGCATGAACAACAGATTAAAAGTTCAGCTATTGCTATCCTGCTTGTTAGCCAGCAGCAGCGCCGACGCACAGCAAGCTTATCGCAATCCGAACCAGTACGCCGGAATGCCGATGCCGTATCCCTCAACAAACAATGTCTATCCGGCACCGCGTTCTTACTGGGGAAGTTCGCCAGGATTTTACAACGCTTATCCCAACGCGCCGGTTTATTCCGGCTATCCTTCTCAAGCCGGGTATATCCTGCCGGCGCCGGTGCCGGTTGCCGGCGGCGGATTTGGTATCAAAGTCGGTGGTGCTCAACTGAATTTCTGGAAGTCACCTTCAGGATACTACTACCCGTGGTGCCAACAGCCGGTTGGCTATTTCCCCTCCACTACCGTCATTTACATGCAAGAAGGCTCGAACAAACCAGCCGATCCGCCTCTTGCCACGATCTTCTCCGACATGAAGAAATACTTGGAAGAATCCAAACAAAAGAACAAGGTCTCTGATGGTTCGTACAATCACCTGATGCTGAGATTGTCCGATTTAGAAAAAATGGAGCAAGCTGCCCGGCAAGACGGTGACGGAGCCCTGAATTCCACTGACGAATCAGATATTCGCAGCAAGGTAAACGAGCTTGGTCTCGAAATCTCACGCAGCGTAAAGAGCTGAACTCAAACGAAAGGCTCCGTTAGATGACCTTTTCCAGGAGCCCGGGCAGAGCGAATCTTTCATCGAGAATTCGACGCAGCTCCTCCTGGACGACCGTCATCGCCCTAGCTGAATCCAAAATGCGCCAACGTTCAGGGTTGCGCTCGGCTAGCTCGAGATATCCTTGTCTGACCTTGTGATGAAAGGAGATAGCTTCCCGCTCCAAGCGATCATGCCCGCTGGGATGAAGCCTGGCCAAACCCGACTCGCTTGCGATGTCAAAGAGAATTGTCAGGTCGGGCATCAACCCACCGGTGGCAATTTTGTTCAGCTCAGCGATCAGCTGAAAGTCAATCCCTCTGGCATACCCTTGATAGGCTAGGGTGGAATCTATATAGCGATCGCAAAGAACCAGACAACCATCTTTTAGGGCAGGTACGATGATCTCTTCTATATGTTGAGCGCGGTCCGCTTCGTACAATAAAAGCTCAGCAACCGAACAGAGCTTGGTCTCCGGGTTGAGCAGTATACGCCTGACCTGCCGGCCGAACGCCGTGCCACCAGGGTCTCTGGTGACTATATGCTTGCAACCAATAGACTCCAGCTGCTTGGACAACAGCTTGAGCTGCGTCGTCTTGCCGGCGCCTTCCGGTCCTTCAAGTGTTACAAAGTTGCCTGGATATTTAACGCTCATGACCGATGCAATTTTAGCTCAACGCCCGACGAGTTGTTCCACCTGCTCGATAAACGCATCTTCCTCTTTGTAGCCGCTTACCTTGTTTACGAATTGCCCCTGCGAGTCAACTAAGATAAAGCATGGATAGCCGGTCACACCATAACGAGACTGCAATTCCTGATTGGCCGGGTCGTCTCCATCCAGCTTTTGAAATTCGATTCGACCAGCAAATCTTGATTGCGCCGCCTCGATAGTCGGCTCCATTTTTTTGCACCAGCCGCACCAGGAAGTAGAAAAGTCTAGAACCATCGGCCGGCCATGCGTCGGATAGCGCGCGACATTCGATTTAACGGCACGAACGACCGCTCTCGGCTTGGGACCTCCGGCTGCAGCTTGCCCTTGATAGCCACGGTGTCCCTTGTAGGCATCCAGTTGATCAATTGCCGTCTGAGCATAACTGCGCAGCGCTTGATTACGCCCATTGGCAACTACCCATTGATACTCCGATTGCGCACGTCCAACTTGATTCAAACATTGATAGCAAAGACCCATATAGTAATGCGCGGTAGCTTGATCGGAGGCCGGCTGCTTGGAATAAGCATCGAACTGCGCGATTGCCTCGGCATAGCGATGTCCTTTGTAAGTGGAGATTGCCTGCTCCAGAACCGAAGAGCCTGCAACAACCGGTGTCAATAAGCCCGAGCATAACACCAGGAGCTGGGCCGCCAATACCGACAAAACGAATTGCCTGAAATGAGCCGAAGAACCAGCAAGTACGTACATATCCCCTCCGCTTTACTGCCATTCTCCCACACGCATCCATCAGCGCTCTTGATCGGCCCGAAGTTAGAATTCCGACATGCTATGATTTCTGCTTCGAGAGCAGCGGACAGAAGGTCCTGGCGCGGGTTTTAAGCCGCCGGCCGGTGCTGCGATTTCAACGCAGTAGGAGGATTTCAGACAATGGCACCAACACTTACCCTACCGACAGTGAAGGTCGACCGCAAATGGCAACTCTGGATCGACGGGAAGTTCGAAGATGGAGCCTCCGAACGCCAACTATTGAATCCGGCCAACGGAAAGCCGTTATGTAAAGTAGCTGAAGCTGGTCCGAGTCAAGTGGAAAAGGCGATCAAAGCCGCCCGCAAAGCTTTCGATCACGGACCTTGGCCTCGCATGACCGCCCTCGAGCGCGCCCAATTCCTTTACAAGCTCGCCGACAAGATAGATGAAAACGCCCAAGAATTGGCCGAGATAGAAACTCTCAATATGGGCAAACCGCTGCGCGAAACGCAGTATGACATGGCTGATGCGGCCAATTGCTTTCGCTATTACGCCGGCTTGATAACCAAACCGCTCGGGCAAACCGTTGAAGTGCCGGCACCTTCGGTCACCAGTATAGTCAGAGAGCCTATCGGTGTTTGCGGTCAAATTATCCCTTGGAACTACCCGCTTTTGATGGCGGCGTGGAAACTGGCACCCGCCCTGGCAGCAGGCAACACTTGCATCCTCAAGCCCTCCGAGTACACACCACTGACTGTCATTCGGCTGGCCGAGATCCTCAGTGAATTGGGCTTACCGGAAGGCGTCGTAAACATCGTGCTCGGAGACGGACCGAAGGTCGGCCAACCTGTCGCCGAAAGCACACTGGTCGACAAGATTGCCTTCACCGGTAGTGTCAAGACCGGCAAGGCGGTAGCCGCTGCCGCTCTGACTAATCTCAAGAAGGTGACGCTCGAACTCGGTGGCAAGTCACCAATGGTGGTGTTTGATGACTTCTGCCTGGACACTGCCGTAGACTATGCCTTGTTCGCAATTTACTGCAACGCCGGACAAGTCTGCTCGGCTGGCTCTCGCATGATCGTCCATCAATCGATTCACTCTCAGTTCATCGAGAAAATGATCGAGCGCAGCAAAAAGATCAAAGTCGGACCGGGTTTCGAACCTGATACCGAGATGGGCCCGCTGGTCAGCGAGCAACAGCTCAAGCGAGTGCTCGAGTACATCAAGATCGGTATAAACGAGGGAGCCAAGCTCGAGGTTGGCGGCGATCAACCGAAAGGCGATTCGCTTTCAGGAGGCTATTACGTAAACCCGACCATCTTTTCCAACGTCAAACCGGAGATGCGCATCGTTCAGGAAGAGATTTTCGGACCGGTTGTGGTCATCCAGAAATTCGACAGCGAAAGCGAAGCGGTCGAGCTGGCCAACGGCACTCAGTTCGGACTGGCCGGGGCCGTATTTACCTCGGACATCAGCCGCGCTCATCGCGTAGTCAAAGCCATCAGAGCCGGTATCACCTGGGTCAACGGATATCACAACACTTACAACGAATGTCCGTGGGGCGGATACAAACAAAGCGGCTGGGGACGAGAACTCGGCACCTATGGACTGGATGCTTATACGGAAGTTAAGCAGATCAACATCAATTTAGATCCGCAGCCGATCAATTGGTTCCAACCTTAGCCAGTCAGGTGGCAGCCGTCCAGCCGGTTAAAATGTAGCAATGCAATTGACCGAAAAGGGAGTTCCTTCAACATCAAGGGACTCTCTTTTCGTGCCGCCAGTTGTCAATGAGAAACAAATCAACTTCCCTTCCGTCGCATAGTGGGGCGCTCAAAATCCGTTTACCGGCATTGTCGGCTGGAAAGTAGAAAGGGCATGCTAAAATGACAACCTCACGACCTAGATTTGCGGAAGTGATGAAATTTAGTTCAAAGCGCCTTGCAACTTTACCTTTAGTCATGCTGCTTCTGTCGCCAACAGTAGCAGTCGAGACTACCGTTTTTGCCACCGCCGCCAATGCTCAAGCGGCTGCTCCATTGCTTGAGAAAGGCGAGATTGAAGTAGATCGCAATTTAACCGTCGACGATGTAACCGTCGAAGGCAATCGCCTGGTACCGACAGAAGATATCTTGCACGTCGTGAAGACTCGACGCGGAGACAAATTCGATCGCGATCAAGTGCTGCAGGACTTAAAAGCGGTCAACAGCATGGGATACTTCGATGACCGCAATCTGCAAGTAATTCCGCAGCTGACCAATAGCGGCGTTCTCTTAAAAATTCGCGTACAAGAAAACGCACCGGTCACTCAATTTTCCTTTCACGGCAATCAAGCGATTTCCACCGAAGAGATCTCAAAAGTGTTTGCAGACCAGCTCGGCAAGCCACAAAACTTGAATCAACTTTCCGGTGCAATTGAAAAGGTCGAGCAGGCCTATCACGATCGCGGCTTCGTCCTTTCCAGAGTGACAGACGTGAAAGACGATCCCGACGGCAGCATCAGCCTCACGATTAACGAGGGTGTCGTCGATAATATTCAAGTAATCGGCAACAAAAAAACCAAAGACTTCATCATCAAACGATCGATCAAGATGAAGCCCGGATCGGTTTACAACGAAAGACAGCTGACGCAAGATTTACGGAAGCTCTACGGCAACGGCTACTTTCAAGACATCCGGCGCAGTCTGGTCCCTTCACCAAACGACCCAGACAAATACACGCTCAAAGTGGAAGTGGACGAAAAACGCACCGGCACTATTGGCATGGGCGGCGGTGTCGACACGATGGCCGGTCCGTTTGGCTCGTTTAGTTTTTCGGATTCCAACTTTCGCGGCCGCGGTCAAGGATTGTCACTCAATTCCCAAATGGGAACCGGGATGTTCAATAACCTGACAAACAATATAAATAACGGTGGCAGTCAATTCCTCTCCAGTAAACGCACTTTTAACGTCGAAGCCACCTTTTACGAACCCAACTTGAAGGGCTCCGATGTCTCCATGGCTGTTTCGGGATTCGGCAAGAGCTACAACAGCATGATGGTCGATCAGGCCATGCAAAGAACTGTCGGCGGCAGCGTCACTTTCGCCAAGCCGATCTCAGCTCACGCTAATGCCACTCTCGGTCTGACTGGCGAACAGACTTTGCTGGCCGGCGTCGGCAATGTCGGCAACACGATTTTCGATGGGCAAAACCTGATGGGCTATCTAAGCGAGCGCGCATTGCAGCTGGGTCAGGCAACAGATCAAGCTTCGGCTCAAGCGATCGCCCAAAGCATACGCAACAAACAGCTCAAAGGCGGAACATTCCTGACCGTCAGTCCATCGGTCAACTACGACACGCGCGACAGACCAGTCGATCCCACTCATGGAACCTTGGCTAGATTGACGGCGGGTCCTTCAATCGGTCTTTCCGGTGCCTCTTTCGCTAAAATCGGTGGCAGCGTCACGAAGTACGTTTCAGTCACGAAGGGAACCACCCTGGCAATGAATGTGCAGGCCGGACAAGCAGTGGGCGGCGTACCTCAATTCGGGATGTATAGGCTGGGCGGATGGAACGGCATTCGCGGTTACCGCACCTTCTCGGACCTCGGCAGCGGCAGCTCCATGCTGATGGCTTCGGCAGAACTTCGACATAAACTGCCATTTCCGAAATTAGAGGCATCCCACCCGATGGCCAAGATTGTCAATCCGATTCTCAACAACGTCAAAGGTGTAGCCTTCGTCGACGCCGGACAGGTCGGTGGCAACACCTTGATCAACAGCTTCTTTCAACGGTCAGGCGTAGGAGCCTCAGTTGGCTTGGGATTGCGTGTCAATGTGCCGATGGTCGGCTTGGTAAGGTTAGATTACGGCTTGCCGGTGATCAGCAGCTTGCTTGGCAAAATGACTCCGCGCTTTACTATCGGATTCGGCGACAAGTTCTAACTGTGTAGCCATGCGAGTTTCGCTTGATCGACGCTGAGATGTTCTTGCGCACCGCAACATGTCTGAAATAGCCGTCAAAAGTTTAAACTGTTCAAGAAAATAGTAACAATGCGCCTTTCAATCAGTTCGATTAATCAAAATAATCGACCGCATGCTGATTCATTTTGCTTGTTTTTGGGCATGTAATATGAGTGTTGACGGGAAGTAGGAAGTAATCGCTGGCAAATGCCGGCGTTTCCGTTGCGGGATGCAAGCAGTTGGGGGGAACGTGCTTCCTATTTTTGGCATCCTTTTTAAGCGTAAGCAAGCGAAGTCCAGGTTAGCAAAAACCGGGAAGCATAGCCACTTACGGCGACGACGGCAGAGAGCTTCCGGTGTGTATCTGATTGAGTTTCTGGTGGCGCTGGTGGTGAGCACCACAATCGCCCAGATCTTAATCGACAGCATAAGTCAAACTCATCGCTTTTCTAACGACGGTCAATGCCAGCTTCTGGCTGCCACCATTGCCGAAGAAGTGATTGATTTCGCACGCGGCTCGAGCTACCCCGAACTGCAGAACTTGATGGTCGCGTCGCCGCATACCCTACCGATCAACACCGGCGACTCGAGCATAGATCCGGTCTTTCCGCGCATGCTAGTGATGGACCTTCAAAACCTTGGCTGGTCGCAACCGGCATTAGCCAACCGTTTCAGAGGAACCGTAACCGAGAGCGCCGCCTACAGTGCTGCCTATCCCGGCATGATTCAACTGACTGTGACCGTCAGCTGGACTCAAAGTGGCGGTATGAAGCACCAATACAAGCTCTCCACCCTGGTCTCAAAGTATGGCATCCACGGTTGAGGAATTCTATCGAATGGCAGGCGAGCATCTGCTAACCCTTCATGAATCGGAAACTCGGGCTCAAGGCTCGACCTTGGCTGAGTTACTCGTTGCCACCCTGCTTTTGGGGGTGGTAGCGGCCGGGTTGGTTAGTCTGGTGGTAATAAACAACAGTCAAGGGCAGCGTCTCTTAAACAAAGTGGACGGTATAAATGCCGGACGAGCCGTTATTGCCCGGATCGGCAAGAACGTCAGAGTCGGCCGCAGCGTCGGTGATGTATACGGGGCGATCCCTGCACCGGTCAAGCCGCCAATCAACTTGGTAGGCGTCTTGACCGGTTTATTGGACCTGGGCGGGCTCGACTTGAGCGCGCTTGGCATTCCTTCGATGGAGAACGGCACCATTACTTATAGCTCGGCCTCCTTTCCGGCTTCCGGTGATCCCGTCTGGGGCAGCGGTCAAGCACCGACCAGCGGCTGGCCTTGGACTGGACTAAGGCCATTTCCTTACGTCCTTTCGCCACAGACTTTAATTGTGCAGGTTCCGATCTTCGATGCACGCGGTTACCCGATTGTGCAAAGAGGGTCGGTCGTCAATTGGGAAAGCGTCGACACTTACGTTTATCAGGTCCTTCCGGACACGAGCAATCCCGGCCAATTCATCATTCAAATGGCTGGCTTTCCAGGAGTCGGCAGTTCGCTGCAGATCACCTCGACTCCGCAAACTATTTTGAAGGGAATTACCGGACCACTCAAAACAGACGGATCAGCGAGCATTTTTCATTACGTCAGCCGAGACAATCCAACCGCCTTGCTCGATACCGTGCCCGATAACGAAGTGGCCAATGTTTCTGGAGTGGTGGTGACATTGGAGATTTTGAATCAAAGCAACGGCCCGCAACCAGCGACGATTGGCTTGAAGAGCGAATTCTATATGCGCAATAACGATCAAGCAGTAGTTTTGGGTGAATGAAGGTGAACTGAAATGAGCGCTTCCGACCACCACAATCAGCAGTCCATCATGCTATCTAGTCCGCCCTCCTTGCGCGCTCGAACGAACTCCGGCTATTCATTGGTTGCAGTGATAACAATCGGAATCATCAGCTCGCTCTGGGTGGCAGCGATGATGTCATCGATGCTGCCGACCTATGAAAAGATCATCAGCGCTAAGACCGGCGGGCTCGCTCGTATATCTGCAGAGGCCGCCGTCGACTATACAATTGATCAACTGAACTCCAGCTTCTCTGCCGGAGCGCCCACAAGCAAGCTCGATGCGGCCAGCGAGTACACTTCGAAAACCAGTGTGCTGCCTGACCAGGCGACCGGCAACACAGGCGCACGTGCAACCGTGACGGTGACCAACGAGCAACCGCCCACATCTTCGATGCTCTACGACGCTAAAATCGCCAATTTGATCGCAAAGAAATTCATCAAGAATCCATTCCGGAGGATCGAGGCCACCGCTACAATCGGCGGATACTCGAAACACGTACAAGTGATGGTTGGTCCAGTTTTTTCCGAGCCTGACCCGCTGCCCTTCGTTGCTTTCGGCGATACCAACGTCATACCAATCGGGCTGGTGCAGACCGATTCGTTCAATATCCCTTCAAGTGATCCTATTTACAACAAATCAAAATACCAGAACGCCGCCGGCAATTACAACCTCTATGGCGACCTAGGATCGAACGCTGCCATCAACTACGTCGGGTCCGGCAGTTTGCTTCGCGGTATCACTATTGGTGGCTCCCACTATCAATTCAACCCGACCGTCGCTGCCCCTGCCGGTGGTGGCAGCGGCGGAAGCGGTGGCGGATTGCTCGGCGGTTTGCTGCCGCCATCCGTTTCGTTTCCTTGGTTGAAGGTCTACGACAATGTCTACTCAAACGGCGACACATCCGGCTACTGGCCGCGGGGACGATACCCGCAAAACATCATGCCCTGGCATAACGTCTACGGCTGGAGCAATCCCGGACCAGCCGAACCAACCGCTCCGTTGCAACCGGGACCGAACGGTCAGGTCAATTCTTATCAGAACTATCCGCAATGGACTCTGCAACCGGCACCATCGGCGCCGGCCGGCACTGTCAATTTAGGCAGCGTCGCATTGTCAGGCAATGCTACGCTGACATTTCAGGACGGCGCGCCGGCGGCGACCGGAGCTATCGGTAACTTGACCGGCGGTACTTACCGTCTGGCACCGGGCAACTACGCTATCAAGAGCCTAAGCCTGGCTGGCAACTCCCGGATTAGACTGAGCACAAGCAAAACCGTTAATCTCTATTTCGAAGGGGCTTCCGCCCAGGCAGTCGTCTTTTCGGTAGCCAGTACGGCATCTGTCAACATGACGAGCAATGCCAAGGCCGACGAGTTACATATTTATTACAACGGCACGAAGACCATCTCACTTTCCGGGCAGGAAAGAGCATTCCTCTACGCTCCCCGCACAACCATTTACATCGGGCAGGGTCTATCGCAACCAGCCCATTTTTACGGAGCGGTAGTCGGTGACGTCGTTTACCTCAACGGTGGCGTAAATACAGGCGGAGGCTCCTATCTTCACTATGACGCCTCGCTTAAACAATCCAATCCTCTAAGCGGCGGTCCGACGAATTTTCCGGTCGTGGGATTCAAAGCTATTTCATGGCAAGAGCTTTGAGATAACTTTCACCAATGCCAAGAGGCATCAGTCGGCAACGGCTATCGCAGGTGAACGGGCAACTCAGCCAACTTAAATGAAAAATAAGATGATCTTGCCGGCTCGCAATCGCCCTTATAAGTCTCTTAATGGTGAATCCGGATTGCTGTTTGACGGTCGGTCGATAGTGTAAACTGAGCCTGTTGGCGAATAGTCATGACTCGTTCACGTTTTTTGGAGAAGAGGATGCGTAACTCTCGTAAAGTACTTTCGTTGATCGCCGGATGCCTTTTGGCTGTTTCAGCGAGCCAAGTCAATGCTCAAACAGCCACCAAATCACCGGTTGTTGGAACCGTCGATCGCGACAAGGTAATCACCAGCTATACCAAAGCTCAATCGGCTGCTGAAGAGCTGAAAAAGTCCGAAGAAAAAGTCCAAAAGTTGATCGAAGAGAGCAACAAGGCATACGAAGAAGCCAAGGTCGCTAAGAAGCCCCCGGCTGAACTGGAAGGCTTGCAAAAGAGACTGCAAGGACAAATCGATGAAGAAGTACGAAAGGTGCAAGGCCGGGCA
>CAZSNX010000046.1:9235-16085 GCA_964607945.1 uncultured Candidatus Obscuribacterales bacterium | reverse complement strand
AGTGGCAGTGCAGGAGATCAACCTCGGACTCCTGGCTGTGATGGTTGAGGCTCGCCGACACAATGCCAGAATGCCGATTCTGGCACTGCTCTCGCCGGGAGTACAAGGTAATATTCCACCCGGTTTGGCTGACGTCGTTTTGATCAATCCGAGCGACCGAGCAGTCGGAGAGTCATTGCGCGTGCTGACCGAGTGCCGGCAGCTCGCCGGTCTTGCTAGTTAGACTTTAGCGAAAGAAAGCAACGGCAAGGGTTCCCGCTAAGGAATCCTTGCTTGGCTTGTAAAATCAATCAAGCCGAAACAGAAGGCAGCTTCGACAGCCTACAGCCAACGAAGCCGCCAGCCAGGTCCCGGCAAACTATGCTACGCTTCCGGCATGTCACCAAACTGGGCACCACTGGACGCTTTGAACCTTCTTTTCTTGCCGTTGATGGCACTTACGGCCATTAAGTGCTGGAAGGTTTGGGACTCGCTTTGGGACCCCGAACTGACCGCCAGTGACCGTCAGCTATTGCAACAACTGGTTATTTTCGTCCTGCTGCCGGCAGTGGTGCTCTGCCACGAGCTCGGTCATGTAGCAGCTATAAAGTACTTTGGCGGTACGGTTAAGGAATTTCATTATGCATTTCAGTCAGGATATGTCGTTCCAGGCGAAAGCTTTCCGCCTGAACAAACCGTCTGGCTCTACTTCTCCGGTAATCTGGTGCAGATTTTGGTCGGACTGCTCGCCGGCTCGATGGCCTTGATCGTCAATTCACCACCGATAGTGGCACTGCTGGTCTACTTGTCGCTCTGGTCGATTGCCGGCACGGTGATTATTTACGCGCTCCTTTCGCTGACCGGATTTTACGGAGACTGGATCAACATTTATTCTTACGGGCCTTCTGCGCTTGTCTGTTCGGTCGGCGCCTTCCACCTCATCATGGCGGCTGCAATTCTCTGGTGCCTATACGGCGAGCTGCCCAGGTTTTGGTTCATTTGCAAGGTCAATCCAAAGTGGCAAGAAGAAGTCCAGCAGCTAAAAGCAAAGGCAATCCACCACCCATCGGCCGAAAATTGGCTGCATCTGGCCTGGTCTTGTTTCGGTCAGGGATTAAGACGAACCAGCGAACGCTTTCTCTTGAAAGCCAAGCAATTGGCTCCCGAATCACCGGCCGTAAAAATTTTGGAAGCAACGACCGCCGAAAGCAAAGGCAACCTTAACTACGCGATTGAATGTTACGAAAGTTTGGAAGAATTGACCGGTTTGCCCGAACGCCAACGCATCGCAATACTGCTGGAGCTAGCCAACTGCCAGTGCAAACAGGGCAACGCTATCGCTGCATTGAGAACCTATAACCAAGCAGTCGTGGAATCGCCCCATTTGGCCGATCCGCATTACTATCGAGCAATTCTTCTTGGCAACGCCGGTCAGTACGACGAAGCCGAGGCTGAGCTTAAAAGGTCCCAGCAGCTGGAATGGCTTGACAAGTCTCTACTAAACAGAGTCCAGGCACAATTAATGGCGATCAAAACCAAGCAGCTACCAAAGCAATAATTTTCTTTCAGGCTTGTCAGTATTGAGCGCACTATAATGACAAGCCTCCTGGAGTTGACTTCGGATATCGGGAAGCGGTCTCTCCTGGAATAATGAACATCGGACCGGAAAAGATGGCAAAAAATCAGATCCGGCTATTGCCCTAAACGGGCGCAATCGCATCGACCATCAGCTGGCTCTCTGACAGCAATCGAATGGAATTGCAAGTTATGAACGACATCTATCTCTGGTGCGTTACTGGCATGACCGCACTTGTGGCGCTCAATACGATCTGGCGACTGTGGACCGAGCGCTGCCGCCTTACTCGCGAAGATCTGACCGATGAAGACCGGGCTTACGCCTGGCGAATTGTGATCTTTCTCGTGTTTCCGCTGCTCAACTTTCTCGATCTGCGCGCAACCACCGTCGCCTGCGATTTGTTGGGAGGCTATGTCAAAAACTGGTCTTACGGGCTCATGTGGTTCCACGTCGAACCGGCAGGACTGCCGTCGCCCCAACTGTTGATCCCGGTGTTTTTCGCCGGTGCGGCTTTGCAAATGATCTTGGCGATCTCAGTCTTACCAGCGCTGATCTTTCGTCCCCACCCCTTTTTGGCTACTCTGGTCGGCTATACAGTAGCCTTTGTTTTCGGGTTGAATCTGATCATCGACCCAGCTCTTTCAGCGGTCGGACTGGGCAGCCCTCGCTGGCAGATTCTCTACACTATGCTTGCACCGGAACAGCGTGCTACCTGCATCGCAATTCACCTTTTAGCAGCAGCTGTTTATCTGTGCGTGATGCTCAGCCAGCGGATCAGAATGCTGTTTGCCAAGCTATCGCGCCCGACCGCTTCCGATGAGCTTAAAGAAGCGCTCAAGGACTATCGTGACAGACCAGAAAGCGCTCGCTTAGCCTGTCGCGTCGGATTGCTGTATGACAGAGCCGGATTGCGCAGGAGAGCACGTACACAGCTCAAGAAACTGAAGGTCGCTTACCCAAACGCTCTTTACACTGCATTCCTGGAAGCACTGATAAGCTATAAGCGCAGGGAATACAACCCGGCCCGCAAGGCAT
The DNA here is from genome assembly GCA_964607945.1 of uncultured Candidatus Obscuribacterales bacterium. Taxonomy (GTDB): domain Bacteria; phylum Cyanobacteriota; class Vampirovibrionia; order Obscuribacterales; family Obscuribacteraceae; genus JAGVKB01. Next base: position 13,495 of record CAZSNX010000046.1, on the reverse strand, counting down.
TTTTATTGAGCTCTGATTTCCCGGGCGTCGACGGAGAGCTTAAGGCAAGCCTGTTGGCAGCTGCGGCCTGCTCAGCTTTTGCAGAAGAAGACATTGTCGGCGCTTTAAACCTGTCAGAACGCGCGCTGGAATTTGACGACTATTGCCTGGTGGCACGGATGGTGAAAGTCGATGTCTTTCTGCGCCAAGGGAAGAAGGAAGAAGCCGGAGAGGAGATCTTGCTTGCTATGCGCGAAGGGCTTTCGCTCGACCTGGAAAAGAAGGTCCCGCTTGATGTCGATCTGGCATTCGATTGCATTGCAAAACTTGAAGACCGCCTCGGTGTAAAGATCCGCGCTCCTCAGCGCGAAATGCAGCACCAATCAAGCGATCAAAGATAGAAAAATTCCGCACAGGAATTGCGTTCCGGTCACGATTGCATCACGGCCGAGCAGCCAGGGCAGCAGGACTGCCAACGTGCCTAAACCAGTCAGCGTCCGGTTTCCCGACGAAGTCAGCGTCGGCAGAATAAACAGCCCGAAGAAATATCCCAGAAAGAACACTTGCAGGATCATCGGTGCCACCCAGAGTCCAGAGGTAAAGAAGTTGCCGTACTCCAGAAATGCCACCCATAAGCCGATCATGATCGACTGGTTGACACAAAGCAAGATAATTCCCAGCCATTGTCCAACACGGGCCAACCGCTGCCAGGAGTTAAGCGCACAGATCCAGCTGAACAGCCAGCTGCCACCAATCCAACCGATCAGATCGAAGAAGAATCCTTCCTGCAATTGGTCTGGGAAGAGCGATTTGGGCGCGCCATAAGGGATGAACAACGGGATTAAACAGAGAACAACGATCGCCAAACCAGCGGCAGTCACAGACACGCCAAAGATCAATGAGCGGCGGGTAAGAATGGAGGCGGCTCGGTCTGGCCCGCTGTCGGTTGCATCACCCGGGCGCACCATCTCGCATTATCTCCTTTGTTCAAGCCCAAATAGATTATAAGCCGACGGAACCCCTAGCACGGCGCGATTCTGTCCGGAAACGTCGGTCGTGCCGCCGGCCGGCGGCAGTCCGGCAACCGCCCTGAAAGGCGGGGCTACATTTCGAAATGAGTTGGCCAAAACTTGCTCTCCATATTCTAAAGTTGGGGAATTACACCACTGATTTGGCCGACAGTGTAAGCAGCAATACATCTATGTTATTTCATTTTCTTAGAAAAGAATTATGATTTCCACAATCCGCTTCGCCGGAGGATTACGGTTGTCATTGTCGCCCTGGGACTTGCCGAAAGCGCTCCACCGACTAACAGGAATCCTTCATGCAAACATGCCGCCGCCAATGATTCGGCGGCGATGAAAGTACTGATTCTTCGCAGGGAGCATTCCGGACTGTGGCACGCGGGCAAAGAGACAGCTTAAATATTCGAGCCAGACTGGTTTTCCTCTGCCTGGCGGTGGCAACGCCTTTGCTCATCATCGGCGTTTTCATCATGTGGAAGGAATATCAGACACTGAAAAACGAGGCCCGGCGGGCAACCACGTTTCAAGCAGCGATTAGCGTGCGCGCTCTCTCGCACTGGATAGCAGCGCAAGAGCAAGGCGTAGAAGCATTGGCCTGCTTGCCGGCATTCAAACAGCAAAATCTTGCTGCCGAAAAGGCCATATTATCCACCGCCGGTCATGCCGCTCACGATTGGGATGCGCTGTGCTTGGTCTCTCCGACCGGCACAGTGCTGTCCGCCAGCGTCGACACAGCGACAACGCACATAGGCAGTCTGGCCGCCTCCGAATTCTTCCAGTCGATGCTGAAAACCGGCAAGCCCTCAGTTTCAGAGTATGGACGCTGCGCTTTGACCGGTAAGCCTGCAGTGATCGTCGGCGCTCCGGTAATCAGCAACAATCGAATCGTGGCAGCGGTTTTGGTTTCGGTGAATCCACGCGTAGTGCTCGAGCTATTTCAGGGACTTGGCGAGCAAGCCGGCTCCGTGATAGTGGTGGTCGACAAGCACAATCGCGTGATCGTTCGCAGCTTGCATAACGAGCAGTGGACGGGCAGAGATTATTCGCGAGCGCGAGTGGTGGCGGCCGCTGCTAAATCCTGGCGCGGTACGCTGGAAGTAGTGGGCATAGCAGATCCCACTCCACGTGCCTACGCCTTTGACCGCGAACCGGACACACACTGGCTGGTAATCGCCGGGGTCCCTACGTCCGAGATTTACGGACCAGCCCACGACTGGCTGATCTTAATGTTGCTTTTGGCCGGATGCGCAGTCGGCTTATCCGTCGTGCTTGCCTTTAAGTTCTCTGCACACTTCATCGGTCCGATCAACGAGCTCGTCAGAGAAGCACTGGCGATCGGGCGCGGCGATCTTTCTAAGCGAGTTAGACTCGACGGTAAGGACGAATTCGGTTTGCTGGCCAGAGCGTTCAACCAGATGGCCGTCAATCTCGAGTTGAACGAAGGTCACAAGATAATGGTGGAAAGAATATCCGAATCAATCCGCCAGTCGCTCGAACTCGATGAGATCCTGAACACGACCACCAGCGAGCTGGGCAAGGCGCTGTCGGCCAGCCGATGCTGTATAGCGTTGATCAACGCAAGATCGCACACCGACTTAGCAGACGAACATCTTGTCTTCAATTACGTCTGGTCGAATCCGGACAGAAAGGGCACGCCACTTAAGAATCAGTCAATCGTTATCACCGGCGACAGCATGCTCAAGACGATCCTCGAGCAAGGCGCAATTTTGTCGATGGACGTCCTGGACGAATCCAGTTTGGTACCGCTGTTCGAAGACGCGGAGACTTACCCTGACGATTGGCGCTCGATCAAATCGCTGATGGCCTGCCCGATCAGTACAAGAGAGAAACCACTCGGACTAATCTTGGTCCATCAATGCGACGAGCGCCGCACCTGGATCGACCCGGAACTGGAGCTAGTCGATTCTGTTGCCACGCACGTCGCGCTGGCACTGGAACAAGCGTTCTTGTATAAGCGAACTAAATCGATGGCCGATCAACAGCTGCTGATCAATCATATTGTACGCGCAGTGCGCAGTTCGCTCAATCTCGATACCATCCTTAATACCGTCACCAAAGAGCTGGGCGAAGCATTGTCGGCCTGCCGCTGCGAAATCGCTCAGCCGAGAGCGGAGGGACCGCTGGTAGTCACACACGAGCATCACTCTCCGGATCTCGCAAGGATGATCGGGCTCAATATCTACGGCGACAAGATTGATTTCGATCCGGCCATTGTAGCCGAACTCAAAACACACGCCGTACTGGGAATTGACCTCAGCCGGCTGGGCGATACGAATGACAGCCGAGACAACACCACTATCAAGGATTCACCACTGGCGGTGATCGAAGATGTTGCCAACGACAGCAGAACCCTGCCGTTCCGCAGCTTTCTAGGCCTCGTCGGCTCTCAGTCCTTAATCGCCGCGCCGTTGCTTAATGAGGATCGCTTGCTGGGATTGCTGATGGTCCATCAATGCCGCCAATCACGCATTTGGAAAGCGGAGGACGTCGGGCTGGTGGCTGCGATTGCAGATCAAGTCTCGATTGCTATCAGCCATGCTCAATTGTTCGCTCAAGTCAGACATCAAGCGATTACCGATGGCTTGACCGGTCTCTACAATCACGTCTACTTAAAGAACCGGCTGGACAAAGAATTGCGTTTGGCTCAGCGCAAACAAGCACCGTGCTCGCTGTTGATGATAGACCTCGACAAGCTGAAAGTAATCAATGACACTTACGGACATCCGGTCGGCGACGCCGCCATCCGCCAGGTAGCCTGGACACTCAAGAACCTCTTAAGAAGCGGCGACACCGCGGCCCGTTACGGCGGTGAAGAGTTTGCCGTGGTCTTGCCGGAAACTCCGCTCACCGAGGCTGCCTTAATTGCCGATAGACTTTGCCGGCAGGTCAACTCGACACCAGTGCCCGGTCTCGGACAGATCTCGGTTTCAATCGGCGCCGCCACCTTTCCGGAGCAATCGGCCGATCCCAAAGAGCTGATCGAAAAGGCCGACATGGCTCTTTATGTCGCCAAACACAGCGGCCGCAACCAAGTTCGAGTCTTTGACGGTCATTCTCCGCTGCGCGTGATCAGTCAACCGGACAAAGCTCCGCTCGACAGCCTGCAAGACTAACTGGATCAAACCGAATAAAATTGCACCATGCTCAAACTAATCTTGTTTGATATCGATGAAACCATGCTCGCCTCCGACGGTGTAGGCCGGCGAGCTCTCTGCCGAGCCTTAAGCGAAGTAAG
>CAZSNX010000046.1:6064-9225 GCA_964607945.1 uncultured Candidatus Obscuribacterales bacterium | reverse complement strand
GAGATCTTGCAAGCCAACGGCTTATCGCTGGCAGAGCTGGAGGGTGGTCTGCCCCTCATCTATCAGACTTACCTGCCCTACCTCGAACGGGAGATAGCGCAGTCCCAAAGCTTTCGATTGCACACCGGCGTCGAAGCGCTGCTGAACGCACTAGCAAACCACGAAGATACCTATCTCGCCTTGTTGACAGGCAATATCGAGGCGGGCGCACGTCTCAAGCTCGCACCATTTTCGGTCAACCGCTTCTTCCAGACCGGTGCTTACGGCTGCGACTCAGCCGACCGGATGCTCTTGCCGGAGATAGCCACAAGGAGAGCATCTGCCCTGTTTGACATTCAAGTCCAACCACAAGAGGTGGTAATCATTGGAGATAGCGTAAATGACGTACGCTGCGCTCAGGGCTTCGGCGCACGCTCAGTTGCAGTGACAACCGGAAAGACTCCTCGCGACGAGATCGAAGCAGTAAATCCGGATTACCTGTTTCCATCCTTGGCCGATACGCAAGCAGTTTTGAAGGCTCTGCTCAATTGACGACGAATAGCTCCGTTGACACAGATCTGTCCGAGCACGCAAGATTTTTCGGGCGACAGATTTAAGTCAAGAGCAACCTGACTAAAAGAGATTGCGGATATAATTTGGAAACTAGCGTTTAGTCGCCCAAGTACGCAGGTACATCTCACTCAAAAAGGCGCAGGACGGTCACTCAAGCCGATCCGGGGCCGTCTTTGCTTCGGGGAAACTTCGTGACTGCTGAGAAGAAGCCGAATACTGAACACAATCGTGTTCGAGCATTTATTGGATTGGGTTCTAATGAAGGCGACCGGGTAGGATTCGTTCAGCAAGCGATGCAGCTATTGAAGGATATTCCCCGCATAGAAGTTGTCGAGTGCTCGAGCCTTTACGAGACAGAACCGATGGGAGTGGAATATGTGGAATGGTTCGTCAATGCAGTGGCTGCTGTCGATACAGATCTCAGCAGTGAAGAGCTGCTGGACGTTTGCAAGGACATCGAAGTTCGGCTCGACGAAATGCATCGAACCGCCGACCGCCTGAACAAACTACCAACCGGCGCCCGCAGTCGGATCATCGATTTGGACATTTTGTTTTACGGACAACAAGCAATTGAAACTTCCACTTTGAGAATTCCTCATCCCTCCCTGCATTTGCGCGCATTTGCACTGGTACCGCTGCTCGAGATCGCACCGGATTTCATCCATCCTTGCCTGCAAAAAACCGTCTCGGAGCTGCACGAATCACTACCCGAGCCGGAACAAGTCTACTTGTACGGCACTCGCGGACTGGACTGCGACTTCGGTTAGACAACTGCTATGACCAAAATCAAGATTGGAAATGACCTCTGTTCGATTGTTCGCATTGCCGGCGCATACGAGCGATTCGGACAAAGATTTCTGGAGAAAATACTGACACCGGCAGAGTTGAGTTACGTTGAAAGTCACCCTGCCCTTTTGGCTAAGCGACTGGCCGGCCGATTTGCCGTGAAGGAAGCTGCTTCCAAGGTGCTTGGAACCGGTTGGAAAGGAGTGGGCTGGAAAGAGATTGAAGTAGTAAAACTTAGCTCCGGCGCCCCGATTTTAAGACTTCACGGCAGAGCAGATCAACTGGCTAAGCAACTCGGGCTTTCCATTTGGGAAGTAACCCTGAGCCACGACGGCGATTACGCCTCAGCATTTGTCTTGGCGCACGATTGATTTTAAGCGATTAGGTCAAGCTGCCTGCCGGTCTTAAAGGCAACTGGACCGATTGAAGTTCAAGCTCGCCCCTAAATTGTCAAGCGCCCAGTAGACAAAGACAGGCGTAGCAAGAGGAGAACGACGCAATGCTTTCTAAACTATCTCGCAAGGCACTCTACGAGGCAAGCTTTGTCACACTGTCAGTTTCGGTTTGCACTTTTATGTCGGCGGACTTTCCGGCACTCTTGTGGCCTACCTTCAGCCTGATCTTCGCATTGCGCGCCACCGGCGATCTGGTCAGATTACTGCAATCCAAGCAAAAACCAGCTTTGAATGCTCAGTCAGCATAGTTTATAGGTGTAATCACTTTCGATTTGCTTGTAAGGTGTCAGAGCCGCCGGCAAGACGGGACAAACGTCTGGTCGGCGGCTCTCATTTGCGCTGGCAGTCGTTTGAACACTTACAAGACGACAGCTCAGAGCTTTTGCCACAGAGATCCTCAACCAGTAAACTTGTTCAACTGGAATCCCACTCTCTGACCGCAGGCACTATTTACAACCAAACAATGAGCGACCGCCCACAACCGATCACATTAACGACCGACTTTGGAACGGCCGACGGATACGTAGGCGTCTTAAAAGGCGTGATTCTCGGCATCGCCCCTGACTGTCAAGTAATCGATCTTAGCCACGAGATCAAACCCTGGGATAAAGCAGCAGCGGCTTGGTTGATCGCCAATAGCTACGGAACCTTTCGGCCCGGAACCGTACATCTGGTTGTGGTCGACCCCGGGGTAGGCAGTGCCCGACGCAGCCTTCTTTTACAGGCAAGAGAAGGCAGTTTCATCGGACCAGATAATGGCACCTTTTCAAGACTCTTAGAATCAATTGAAGACGCGACTGCCTACGAACTCACTGCCACTAAGTATTGGAGACAAAATGTCTCCAATACATTTCACGCTCGAGATATCTTCGCTCCGGTAGCAGCTTATCTGGCATCCGGAGTACCTCCTGAGCTGCTCGGGAGACAAATAGATCTTGATTCGCTCGTCAAGTTACCGGAGCCGAAGTTAGTGTTTGCCGCAGATTCAATTGAAGGAGAAATTGTATATGTCGATCGCTTCGGCAATTTGATCACCAACATTCCAGCCGACAAAATACCGAAGAACGCCGAGTTGAGCGTAGCGGGAAGACGATGCGGTACGCTAGAGGAAAGCTACAGCGCGGCAAGAGTTGGTCAACCGGTAGCACTGATAGCCAGCCACGGCTTTTTAGAGATCGGTATCAATCAAGGCAGCGCGTCAAACTTCTTCGAAAGCGCTATCGGCACGACGGTAATCGCTCAGATTCGCCAGGGAACATAATAGTCATGTCGTTACTAAGCCAGTCGCAGCTTCTGAAACTGATGGTAGATACTCACGGGGCTCGCTTCGATGGACGAATCTGGGATGCCTTCGACGAACAGATCATC
>CAZSNX010000046.1:0-6054 GCA_964607945.1 uncultured Candidatus Obscuribacterales bacterium | reverse complement strand
GCTCCGCTCCAAGCATAGCCGACCTCGGTTGCGGACCTGGGCTCTTTCTCTTTGATATCGATCAAAGATTACCCGGCTCAAAACTTCACGGAATCGACTCCTCAGAAGTCATGCTGGAAGTGGCCGGCAGTCTCAGCTGGTCGACTTTTAGTCCGGAACTAAGGAGAGCCGAGCTATCTGAGAAGTTGCCGTTTCGCGACGCCGAAATGGACCTAATTGCAATGAACTTTTTCTTGCATCAGTTCGACTATCCGTTGCCGTTGATGTCCGAAGTAGCGCGTTCGCTCAAACCAAACGGATTTCTGTGGATATATGATTGGGCCCGCAAGCCGCTGGAAGAATATCTGGACTTCTGGAACGTCAACCCTGAGTTGCCGGATTTCCCCGTCGACCGTTCGACCGCTTTCAAACTATTCGCCTCTCATAACCGATACTCGCGAGACGACTGGCGTTACATGCTGTCGCAAGCGGGCTTTAAGGTCGTTGCCGAAGTGAACAGAGCACGCGGACAGCATCTTCTCATGATTTTGAGAAGAAAGACCGAGGTGCCAATTGGCTGAGTCAAGCAAAACTCCGCACCACTTTCTTTGGTGGATGCTCGCACTGGGATGCGCTGGCATCATCAGCTACTTTCTGAAATCATCCGAGGTGTTTCCCTCGGCCTCGATCGATCTTCGCATTTCGCGCTCAGAAGTCCTTGCATTAACCGAGAATTGGGCAAAAACAATCGGCTACAAGCCAGACGGCGCGGTGAAGTCGACAGTCTTTTCTTATGACGATGACGCAAAAACTTTTCTCGAGCATGAGTTAGGACTGCAAGAAGCCAATGCCTTGATGAAGGACAAAGTGCCAATTTGGTACTGGTCTTCTCGTCTATGTCGGCCGCTCAACCTTGAGGAGTTCAGCACAGCTATCAACCCGCTTGGGAAAGTAGTGTCATTCGAGCATTCTGTTGAAAACGAGCTGGCGTTGCCATCGGTTGCTCATGCCGAGGCTAGAGCACTCGCAAAGGATTTCGTCGAATCCAAGATTGGTCTTTCCCTTGCCGGCTACAAGTTGATAGAAGACGGCTCGCTGGCACAACCACACCGTACCGACCACTACTTCACCTGGGAGAACCAGAAAGAGGATTTCAAAGGTTCTCGCTTACGAACTTACATTTATGTCGCCGGCAACCAGGTAAGCGCTTTCAATCACTTCCTCTACATTCCGGAAACCTGGCTTAGAAAGTTTAGCGAGATGCGCTCTTACAACAAGGTGCTGGAAGAGATAGCCAGCATTTTCTACGCCATCTTCAACGTCGCAACGTTCTTTGCCTTCGTTTGGATGTTTGCCAAGGGAGCCATCCGCTGGCGACTGGCACTAACCTTGGCAGCGCTGGTAGCGGTGGTGGATTATCTCGAGTCGCTCAACTCGATGCCCAACAGCATAAGAAACTACACAACGACGATGTCCTACAACGGCTACATCTTGGATATCTATGTTTCGGCATTCTGGAGCGCACTGGGCCAGGCGCTTCAAACTTTGCTGCTGGTGGGATCTTCCGAGGCACTTTATCGAATGGCCTATCCGGCAAAAGTTGCGCTGGAAACCAGCGTTACTGCAGCCGGGCTCAGAAGCAAACAGGTGATCACCGGACTGATAGCCGGTCATGCCATGTTTGGTATTCACCTGGGCTGGATCATTTACTATTATCTGCTCGGCCAGCCATTGAAGTTCTGGTCGCCGCTGGAAGTACGTAATGTAGAGAGCCTATCGGCGGTATTTCCCTTCTTCTCGGCGATGTATATCGGCTTATCGGCGGCTTTGTCGGAGGAGCTTACATATAGAGTGCTCGGCATGAGCATTTTCGCGCGCCTGACCAAGAACTTCTGGCTGGCAAATCTCCTGCAAGCTGCCGCCTGGGCCTTCATGCATAGCAACTACCCGCAAGAGCCGGCTTACGCCCGCGGTTTGGAACTGACAGCCGTCGGGTTGCTTTATGGATTCATTCTGCGGAAGTACGGGCTGCTGCCTTGTATTGTCTCGCATTTCGTGTTCGATGCCTTCTTGAGCGTCAATCCGCTCATGTCTTCATCCCTTTTGTCCTTGAAGTTGAGTTCGTTCATCGCTTACAGCCCATTCCTAATCGCTCTTGGCGCCGGCGCCTGGCTCGTAAAGAAGAGAGGCTGGGTCAAAGAAGAAGAATTCTTAAACAGCCAAATTCCGATCGTTCAATCGACCGAAGCTGTCGAAGAGATCTTCCCGCAAACTCCCTACAAATACGAGCCGCTTTCCGGAAAATGGCGCAAGTCGTTGTTTGTAGTCGCTATTGCATCAGCACTGCTGGAGTTCGGCTACTTCTTTCCGGTAGTCGAACAAGATGCGAAACTGACGGTCTCGCGGCAAGACGCGATCGAACGAGCACGCCATGAACTGGTAAACAAACGAATTCCCCCGGCAGCATGGATGGACGTTGCTTGGCTTGGCCGCGGCAAAAGCGGACAAGAATTGCAACAACTGCAATATCTATTCGAAAAGGTAAAGTTTGCCAAGACGGCAGAGCTGGCAAGCTCTCCTGGTTTTCCCTTAGTGTGGCAAGTGAGATTCTTCAAGCCGCTGGACCCGGAAGAATACCTGGTCGCCTTAGACAGCCTGGGAAGAGCGCTTTCCATCTCTGTTACGAAATCAGAAGACTCCCCCGGTGCAAAGCTGTCCGAAGACCAAGCAAGAAAGAAAGCTCAGGAGTATCTCGAGACGGAACATCCAGAGCTCAAGCCACTGGAGTTCGATTCGATTCGCAGTCACGAGCATAAAGCGCGCACAGACTATCGAGTCACCTTCAAATCGCCTAAATACAACGTGCCCGGAGCCGACTTCAAAGCCACCATCAGGTTGGTCGGCGACTACATCTCGGATTTTGATCAAGACTGGGACTTGCCTGACAAATGGCTATTCGAGCGCTCGCGTCAGACCACCAAAGACCAGGTCGCCAGCTATGCGGTGGCGGCAGCCGCGCTGGTGATACTACTGGCGGTGATCTGGTGGCTAGTGGGCGTGGCCAGATCGGGAGCGATCCACTGGCGCCCACCAATTATCTTCGGACTGATGATGGCATTGCTGGTGATTCCGGAGACAATCAACGACCTGCCTGAGTTGTATGTCGGCTACGCAACCGATACACCCCTGCCATCCTACTATGTGGCTCAATGCGTAAAACAGATCATGACCGCCGTGCAGATGATCGGAATGGCCGTCGGACTGGGCGCATTTTCACTTGCGTCCTTCCGTCTTTTGTTTCCTCGCACAACCGTTGCCGGGGTGTTGAAGTCCGGGCTGGGAGGTGAGGCCGGCAGCAGTCTTTCAGTACAACGAAATTTCTGGTTAGATGCGATTCTAACGGGTTATGCAGCCGGCTTCGGCTCGCGTGCTCTGCAAGTAGTCTATTCGGCTGTTCATGCGAAGATATCACCGGTGGTGACTCTGGCTCCGCTCGAAGGTTTTTGCACGTTCGCAAATGTGCTCAGCCCATCGGCCAATACGATAATGGACGCATTCACACGAGGAATTCAGTCAGTTTTGTTAGCTGGCATCATGGCCGGACTCTACGCCAAGTACTTCAAGAGCGTACGCGGCTATCTGTTATTCGGTCTTGCGGTCAGCCTGATTTATCCCAGCACCGACCGCTACTGGCAGGACTACCTGATCGACGTCTTGAACTATCTGTTGTTTTTCATCGGGGCCTGGCTTTTGATCAAACGAGCAGGAAAACAAAATCTGCTTGCTTACTTCTTAGCCGGAGCCAGCGCAATGATCGCCGGAGATCTTCGTGTAATGGGGGCGCACGGACCGACCTTCTTCCAGCAGGATATCGTCATTTTGTCGTTGGTTCTCATAAGCCCACTGATTTACTTGCTCTATCTGTACTCCCAACCCGCCGAATTACCTCTGGCTGATAACTCAGGACCAGAGACAGACGCCGCAAGTATCTAAGACAACAGCTTCAAGCCACCCGGAAAAAAAACGACTTTAGCCGGCCTGCAGTCCGCCTTGATCGGGCATCGACAGAGGTCCTTTGGGATCGGGCACCGGCCCGAGCGGGCGGCCAATCGACATGGCGATCATCAGACACTGATCGACTCGCTCCATCACATCTTGGGGAAAGACCCCAATCTTGTTAACCAAGAGAGTCTTGGGAATAGTCGCAATCACCGTACAATCGATCACACTATCGAGTCGCAATCCACCGGATTGACCTTCCGGGCTGTTCATCATCACCACGACCTGCGTAGGCTCGCGCGCGGCCCGAGTAGTGTTGCTCGTCAGCGGAACCAGAAGAACATCATCCAGCCTGGAATTGTTGTAATCATTGGAGATAATGACAGCCGGGCGTCGCTTAGTTTGAGTCTGACCGTCGTCGGTGGTGTACGGAAAAGACACCAGGACTACGTCGCCCTTCCTGTATTGTGCCGGCTTTGAGGACATTTAAGCCTCGGATCTAGTAAGGCAAGGGAGCTTTTCAGCACCGCCCTCCTCATTCTACCAGCAGTTGACCTGCCAGCCCGATGCAAAGCACACGATTGCCCCCACCTGCGTCAAAACCACCTCCACAATTACAACAAGCAGACAAACAAAAAAGCACTTGCTTTTTGCAAGTACTTCCTTCGCTCGCTCTGGCCATCTATCGATTTATGACGAGGTGCTAGCAGATGTCTGCGTAAGCATCGACCTCATCATTCTTGGCCAGCCGGTTGAACACATCCATTCCACACTTGTAGCCTTGCTCTCGCGCCTCGCGCGGCTTGAAAAGCTGAGCGATTTTCGGCTTGACAGCATGCTCCATAACAGTATCCCAGGACAGAGCCAGCGACTTCAATACAGCAGACTCCACTGAGGAGACCTCTTCGGCGTGCTTGGAGATCTGATTCTTTTTCAACTCTTCAGCTGATTGATCTCTGAAGTCATCGACCATTTCTGCTATCTCACTCCTACCGACCGACCGGACCAACTAACGAACCATTTTACCCAAAGACACAGCGCCACTCATTACCATTAGACCGGAAGTATAACATGGCTTTCAAGAGTTAACGCAGCAAATTTAATCCAATCTCTTGACTTTTAAGGTTTTCTCTCTCCATCTGGATTGATATACCCAGCAGGACAAAGTTTTAGACGATTACTAAAGGGATTTAATTAGTGCTTTCCCTGCAGCAGTCTGCTGCTCTTTGGCTTTACCTGCGCTTTTAAGAACGCGATAGTCTGCTGGGTTGCCCCGCCCGGTACGAAGATCTCTCGAATTCCCTTCTTCAAAAGCTCTTGCCTGTCCTCTTCCGGAATGATTCCACCGCCAAAGACAATGATGTCATCGGCACCCTGCTCAGCTAAGAGCTCGACCACCCGCGGGAAGACCGTCATATGAGCGCCCGAGAGCACGCTGAGCCCAATTGCATCGACGTCTTCCTGAATGGCAGTTTCGACTATCTCTTCCGGTGAACGATGCAAACCGGTATATATGACTTCCATCCCGGCATCACGTAAAGCTCTGGCCACGACCTTGGCTCCGCGATCGTGCCCGTCGAGCCCCGGCTTGCCAATTAGAACGCGAATCTTACCTTTACTCATAACTACCTGATTCCGCCTCGTGAGCCAGTTCAAAGTATATTACTTCGATTGGCTCTCTATTTGCTGCACCTTTTGCAGCTGAAATTGGATGATTTCGAGCAGGTCGGCGAAATCTTTCACATCTCGCTTGTTAATCAAATAAAAACACCGCTGCGTCTTGACGATTGCATAAGCAAGCCAGGCCGGTTTAACACAAGATACGATCGCCGCCCACGGCACTCTTGCCCGCCACAGCAAAGTACTCATTACGAGCGACTCATCTGTGACCACAACTTTGTCGACCTCAAAAATCGTCGGTAACAGGAAAATGACATCCAGCGTAATCAGCAACACATAGCTCAAAAGCAGATGCTTTAAGTCCATTCGGTGATTGGCAGCCAAATGTATGTTGCTGCCGACCAAAGAGATATTCAATAACAATACGGTGAACAATCCGAAATAACGGACGAAATG
>CAZSNX010000045.1:0-16100 GCA_964607945.1 uncultured Candidatus Obscuribacterales bacterium | reverse complement strand
CGGCGCGCGTGTTGAGTTGATTACAAACTACCCGCCTGCCATCAAGAAAGAGCTGGAAGCATTTGAAGAAGCAGTCAACCAGTCCCCCTTGAATGCGACTCAAAGAACTGAGCTGTTAAACGCAATTTCGACGAAACTGCAGTCGGCCGATCCCAAAATGACTCCCGAGCTGGCAGAAACACTGCAGCGCTTCTCAACCAACCCGAAGCTCCTTAAGCTAGTGCCTGAGCTTCATCGAATACTTACCTCTTCAGCCGCTTCGTCTATTGACTTGCCGCTGAAATCTGTTTTAGAGCTTGCGGCACATTCGCCAAAATCATTCATTCAACTCTGCGACGCACTTAGCTCCAAATTCGCAACATCCTTCAGTGATTCAAGAGACCAAATAAGAACCGAGCAACTCAGGAAAATTGTCACCGAATACATGTCATTACCAGAAACTGCTAGAAAGGACTTTGACGAATTTGGCCGGCGCCGGTCGGCAACTCTATCGGCCGAACCGTTCGCTCGGCTTTCAAATCTTTGTGAACAGCTGGAGACTCAAGGCAAAGCAAAAAGCGAAGAGTACACAATCGCTCACAAGGAATTGAATACGCATAGAAGCATCATAAACGACGCCCGCGAGCACTTTAACCGGCAGGTCGATATAGAGTTAAAAAATCAAGCCAACCTTCCACAGAGAATTCAAAGCGGAGGCGACCGCCTGGAGTCTCTGATGCAGGCCTGCGCTAACGAGCTGATGAAAGAAAAATTGCCCCAGCTGAAGGGCAAAACTCCTGCAGAAGCTGGCTTTGCGATTCTACGGTCAACTAGAACTGCTATGGATCTGGCCGGCTGCGACTTCATCTTGTACAACAAATTCACTGGCGAATATCTATTGCTCGATGCTACCGCAAGAGACAAAAGCAAGTTACCGCGTTTGAGAGCCGACGGCGTGATTACATTGGATCGGAAAGACTATGAGCACAGGCCAAATGGCTTCGCCGAAATGAAAGTAGATATGAAAGCTGCCATAGTCAATCAGCTCGCAAAATTCAAGCGTGATGGCTCTCCGTTCAACATCGCCACAGCACCGCTAGATCTCAATCTCAAAATGTCCGGAGACACCTGGAGTTGGAAATCAACCTTCGAGAATATCAAGCAGCTTCCCGATCTCAAACAACGAAGCGTAGAGCTTGCCATTCATCTCGAGACGTTCCAAGCAGTCTCGCGCGGACTTCATGAATACTGCAGCGGGCTTGAAAGAGCCTCTGAAGCTGCTCATACTCAAGCAGCGGAAATTAGAAAGGCTGCCCGAGAAAACGATAAATTGACCATCGAGGAAAAGAGGAATGAACTTGACCGGGCAGATCGGATCAGGGAAACAGCCAAACAATTGTTAGAGTACGCCAAGTCTATTCGCTCCGAAGGTGCATTAAATTACGTAGCACACCGCATTTCAGAGATAACTCAGTATCAGGATTCACTGCAGACGCAACAAGCAAAATTGAAATCTCCTCAGACAGTAGCTGGCAATTTACCGAAGTTAAATGACAGCGAAAGGAAATTGCTCGACCGAATCAAGGAGAACATGGCTGCACCAGCGGTCGCAGACAGCCTAGTGGGAAGTAACGGACAGATCAACCAGGCGAAAGTACACACTCAACTCAAAAAGGCTGCTGAACAGCTTGAGTCTGATGCCCAAACAAGCGCTGCAGAACGCGAAACAATTGACAAGCTCAGGGAAGGATTTAGAAAAGGCGACCAAGCAGTCGTAGAGAAAGTTCTTCGTTATCTGTCGCCTGCAAAACAATCAGACTCTGCCGGTCCCAGCAACAGCAAAGCTCTTCCGGATTCAATTTCGCAGGCAATAAGCACCGCTCAAACACCCGAAGAGCTTGCAAAGTCTTTAGTGGAAGTGCAGAAAAGCGAAGTTATCTATCAATCATTGCTTGAATTGAAAGTTGAGCCAGCCCGAGCCAAAGAAGTGGAGAGCAAATTGACGTCGCCCGATGAAGTCACTCGCAAGAAGGCCTGGGAAGAGCTCGCCAAACAGGGGAAAGCCGGTGAGCTGGAATCCAGAATGAAGGGCAAACCTGGTGGAGCAGGCGCCTGGGCACTGCTAGCAGCTCCGCTCGCGCCGCTGGTATTTGGTACCCCAAACCCAGAAACGACCGGCAAGCTTGGTTCTGTACCGTGGAAGCGATAAGCCGAAACGCTTTCTTAACAAGTTAGATCTATAACTAGCTCTAGTACAGCTATTCGGAAGAAACGTCCGTAGGGGCGATGCCACGCATCGCCCGGGCTGGGCCATGCCCAGCCCACAACGGTACGTTACTTCTGAAACGAGGTACCTGGTAAACACACTTCCAGCTCGAATTTTCGGCGTTGTCGTATCGGAGACAGTAGAGATGAACTTAGATAGGTTAGACGCGGGCAACACAGAAAGTGCAGGTGGAGCGCTATCTACTTCGCAGGCTTTTCTCGACGAAGCAATTCATTTACTAAACTCCGGACTGATCAACAAGATCGACAAGGCAGCACTGAATGGCGTTCGCCCTGGACACGGTTCGACCGAATCTCCTACTAAAGACGATCAAGATTTGTTCTTCGTCTCAGACAAAGCCAAAATGACCATAACAGCGGTGCCCCGCGATGTCCGGCTAGAAAAGCTGCAAGCTGCCATAGTCGAGCTGGCTCACCGACTGATTCCCGATGAAACAGAGCACAAAGATCTCGCAGCGAGAGTCAAAGCCGAGCGTGACGCTGGGTCTTTCGGCGCTGCCACCAAAGAAGGCTACAAAAAGCTGGTGGACTTGTATACCAAGCAATTGGTTCCGGAAATGCTGTCTCAATATCAAAAAGCTGGTCTTGCACTACCGCCTGGCGTGGACATGAAGATTGCCGGAAAGGATTCAGCCGTCGTTCTCAGCACTGATGCATTTGTAAGAAAGGCTCTATCCGGCAAAGGTGATCTTGGCATAGACACCAACTCCATCGCCGACTTTGACAAGTTGATCAAGCTCAGTCATTGGCTTTCAGAAAGTAAGGCTCCCTTGCAGAAGCTGCAGATGGACCGATTGGAAGAACGATTGTCTCGAGACCTCGAAACAGACATCAAGGAAGGCAGAGTGACTGCTGGATGGAGGCGCGGCGAGTTCGACAAGCGATCCTGGTGCGAAGCCTATTATCAAGCAAAATCCACATACAGCACAGTGAAGACATGGATCGAACTGGCGGACAGACTAGAGCGAAACCCGCCTCATTTCAAATCGGAGATGCTGCACAAATTACCTCCCGGATTGACAATATCTCGCGATCAATTCGGCAACATCAAAGAAGTTTCCTTTGGCAACTTGATGATCGACGATTTGGCTTTGAGCGCTGAACACAACAAGCGCAAGTTGGATTTACTGCGAGGATGGTATCAGAATCTAATCAGGGAGATAGAGCCGGTTAAGGCAGAAGCCTTAAAGGAGTTCAAAGACATTCCAGGCTTCGGAGAAACTCCAGTTAAAGGCTGGTTCGACTCCAACAGTAAGAACTTTTGCTTGGGCGCCAAACCAGAAAAAGGACAATGGCAGCCAATTGACTTGATAAAGCTGGACATGAAATTAAAGGAGACGAGAGACGCAGCAGGACAGTTGACGAGTGTCGAAGTTACGCCACGATGCGAATTCAAGACTATTCCGATCCTCGGCTATCTCAATAGTTTCGGAACAACTATTCATGAATCCACCGGCAAGACTGTTAAGTACAAACCAGATGCTCCGGTGCTGGTTCAAACCGGTCCCGGACAAGCAGAAATAGTATTAGCACGTGATCTGAACGGCTGGCTGCTCAGGCAACAGGCCAAGCTGTTGGCTGGCGATATGATAACTGCCGGCATGGACGGCGCGATGGTGGTGACTGGAACTGTCGGCTTGCGCGCCGCATATACCGCCGGCAGCCTGGCAGCAAAAGGTATTCTGAAAGCAGAAGCGGCGGAGATTACATCCGCACTTTTGCGGAACAAGCTGGGTTCTGGGTTACAAATTGTGCTTGGAGCTACCGGGGTACTAAACAATGCCGGCGCCGAAAACTATCATCCGCTAATTCCTGCGGCAATGACAGCTCGCTCGGCTTACTTCCTAGGGCATGCGAGCTTGGACATCGCCAACTTCTTTAAGCTCCCACAGACTACCAAGGCATTTGCAGATCTGATCTCTCCCAAAACTAGCGCAGCGATAGACCGCACCATCACCAGCCTGCGCGGCACAGAGGCAGTATCAAAAACAAGTATAAACGCGCGCGAACTTGCCTTGAAGGAGCTCGGTGTTCCTGCTCGAGCCGCAGATTTTCTAGCTCGACAAACTTTTGCCGTTACGGAGAAAGGCTTCGTGATTATGACTGCTCTGGAAATCGCAACTCTCAAGGCCAAGGGTTGCGTATCAACCGACGATCAAAATGAATTTGAGCGCATCAAGCCAAACGAGCTGAATAAGTTTGCTGGACTGTTCGGTCGCTTACAAGACGGACGACTCCTGGCTGCCGATTTACAATCATTTGCCACCGTCACTTGTGGTGCCACAGAGCGGCCGGCAGCCGATGAGATGATCAGCAAGACTGTAAAACTCTTGCAGACAGTCCCCAGTGACTCCGACAAAGCTCAGCTTCGCCAGCAACTGATGGACTACTTAAGATATCGGCCGGAGCAGATCAATTCCATACAAGATGGACGGCAAGAACCGTTTTCGCAAGACCAGTTGGAAACAATGGCTCGCAAGGGAGACAAGCTATCGCCGCAGTTGCGAAAGGTCGCAGCGCTATGCGTATTGCTGCTTGCAGAACGCAATGAGGTCGGACAACTCAAGGAGCTCGTCGCGGAGCGAGAGATCACTGTCGGGCCCTATATGCGAGCAATCAAACCTGAATTCAACCCAGCTATGGATGGAATTCAGCAGACTCAATTCGAAAGGGTTCCTGCCCATACAGTCAAGCAATCAGTAGGCACGGCTGAACTTGTGGAGATGCTGGAAGCTGATTTATGGTCATCTGCAGATCGTGCGCAGCGAATAGCAAAAGGCAAAGCGCTAGTCGATGCAGGCGTCCTGCCACCCAGCACGATGGCTGACATGCTTTTGTCTACGCTATCAAATCCAGCCAAAGATGCAACCGAGCGGCAAGGTATTGAGCATCTAATCGAATTGCTTAATATCACCGGCAAGCTCCAAATCACAGAAAAGCTCATGAGCAATTCGCCAGGGTACGCTGGAACTAATGCTGGGATGACATCTAAGGAGATTACGAACAAGCTTGTACTGGCAGCTGAAAAAATGCCGGACGGCAAATTGAAAGCATCCATAATGGCGGCTCTACCATTTGTTAGAGAAGGCGTCGCCGTTGATGATGTAGCAAAAAAACGCTTCGCCTCTATGTTCTTGGCAGAGGAGCCCGGCATCTCCATGCAAGGCTTTCGTGAGCAAGTGAACCTAGATTTGACAGCACGGCTCAAGAAGGCTGATGCAAATGGCGCCGCTACTAAAGAACTGACCGCGGACTGGGAAAGAAAACTGCGAGCAGCAGAACATTTAATCGATGACGGTATCAAAACCGCAGTTTTTCCAGACGCACTCACAAATGCTCTTTACGAGTGCATGGATTCAAATATTCCAGCCATTCAAGTATCTGCCTGGCAGGCATTTGTGCAACAACGAAGAGAGGGAAAAAACCTGCTCGATCTGCTAGTCCAGTCTCAACCTGAAAAGCACTGGAGACTCACCATAGCTCAAAAGACAGATGACATCTTCGCTTCACTCGAAATGCGTCCAAACATTCAAGAGTCCGCCTGGATAGAGCGCGGGCTGGCGCAAGTAAAGTTGTGCGAAATGGCTGCGCCGTTCTACCGCGACCTCGTTAGGCAGGCTCAGGAAAAGCCTCCTGCTCAAAGGAAGGAGTGGTTGGAGGCAGCTGATCTGTTCTGCTCCAGACTATATCTCAGCATGGAGTATTCTAAAGCCGGCGGCGGAGCCAGACCGCAAAATCCCGAAGAAGTCAGAATCGCCGCTGCTAATGCGCTGGCAGGACTTAAATTCAGCAACTCGGACATGCTGGCTCAGTTGAGCGAACATATCTCGCCTGATGATGAGCCCTGCTCCGCTGTCAGATTGGCTGCAATCAAAGCCATTTCTCAAATGCAGATTCCCAGCAAGCAGTTAAGCGACCTGCTCGGTCCTCTTGCACAAAAAGAGACTGACCAGGCAGTAGTGGAGTTGCTCGCAAAGTTTCATCAACCGGACGGAACTATTTTCGACCACGACTCAGCTCGTTCGAAACGAGAAAGAGCTAACCTAGAAGAACAACAAAGTCGAACCATATACGATGACACTGCGATGAAGTCCTTTCTCAAGGCCCAATTCCCACGCTTGATTCAAGACGGCAAATCAAGCATCCTGGGTTATCTAGATGCAAATGAAGTACTGGTTGACCCAGCAGTAAACTGGTTCGGTGCCTGGAAAAGCAAACCCACCATTCAACAAATGTGGCAGCGCTGCCTGCAAGAGAAAGATTACAACTCCAGCTTAATCGACTGGGAGCTCGTTGCTCAAAACGAAGCGCTTAAAGCCTACATGAACGGACTCGACGGAATTCGCTTATTGATCGAGCGCGGCGACAAGACAACAAAAAACATTCCGGCCGGACAAGGTGATGCAAAGTTGAGCCAAAGCGAAGCGGCGATGTGCGCGCTTTTTTCATTGCTCCGCTCCCCATCACAGATGGGTCCTGCATTCTACAGTCACAGGAAGGGACTGGAGCAGGGCATCTATACACCAGACCAAGAATACATCGCTGTCGAAGGCAAGGTTGCCGCACGACGAAAGGAGATCTGCCAGCATTCAACTCTCCGTGATCTGCGCGAAGACCCATGGCCGGAAGCCCAGCAAAAAATGGCCGAGAATGTCTTGCAACTATGCAAGAGCGGTCCACCAGATCTCAATCTCAATCTGCTGGTTAACAACATCTTTGATACCGTCACACCTAAGTCACATGCGATGACAACACCAAATGACGATAAAGTAGGAGTTATTCTCGTAAAATCGCTGGAAGCGATCATCAGCAGACCGGAGTGCAGCGCCGAAACTCAAAGGCTTATCGTCAATCGACTGTCGGAGTTTGTCAGAACCGGTGCAGGAGTCTCTACTAGGGAAGCAACGATGGTCGCTCTGTTGGATCTCGTTGACCGATATCTGAGCACCCTTGATCCGCAAAGCGCGTCTTTTGCCGAGCTCAGAAACGGCATCGCAGTGCGATCATTTTCCGAAGTGACACCAGCTTCAGTCAAACTGCGCGCCAGTGAAATTTACGAACGTAATTGGAACAGCGTGCTCCAACTGTACTATTGCCAGCCGGCAACGCAAAAGACAGATCGCGAACGATTTGAAAGCTTGCCACAACCTGACAAATTGCGAGCAAAAGCTCAATCTGCAAATGTGAGCAATGATCTGGAAGTCCGTTTCGCTTGCGAGCGCATTATCGCAGCAGCGCAGGGCGGCGCTCTCAACAATCAACAATGGTCCAGCAAATATACTGCCACCTTAGTAGATTTGGCTAAATCGAAGGACATCGACGACCGAGTGCGATTGGCAGCATGTATCGCCCTCAAGCAAACCCGCTCGGTACCGGAGTCTGAAATCAAGCCGCTGCTCCTTCAGCTTTCGCTCAACTCCGAACGGCTGGCAGTAAGGCACGATGCTCAACTTGTGCTGAACGGCGTCAAAGGAAAGAGCATCACCGAAGACGCTCTCGAGCTTCCCAAATCAAACCTGATAAAGTCACTTTCAAAAGCAACCGGACTTAAGGAGAGTGAATTGTCCGAACGATCGAGAAGAAGCTTGATCGATTATGCGGCGTGGACTCTTCTTCGAGAGGATCTCGACAAGGACACGGCAAAAGAGCTGCGCACCGATCTCCATCGTTACGGACAAGCCGCGACAGTAATGGTGAATCAGATTGATAAATCGAACGCAGACGGCTGGTCGCAAACGAAGGAATGCTTGGATGACTCTTTGCGAGCACTCGGGCTTTCATCGAGTGACATCACGTGGTTGTCCAACTGTTCTTCAAATTACAGCTACGAGCTGTCCCAGATTCAAAACACCACCGAGTTCAAACAGATAATCGATCGCATTTGCAAACAACACGCGCAAACCGGACAGATACCGAGTCTGCTTGTAGCACTCGATCAATTCGTAAACCTGAACGCGCATGAGATGGGGTACAAGCTCAAAATAAACGACAAGGTTGCACCAGGAACATTCAATGCGGCAATCACCGCGATCGCGCTGCAAGAAAGGCTAGTGTCAATCTACTATCCAGCAGGCACCGACGGACGGTTCAATGGCCTGAAAAATGCAGCATTAGCGATGGAACGTTTGTCTCAACTGCATATCGCCGACCCCAAAAGAGGCTCGCGAGAGCAACCAGCCAAACTAACGATAGACCTATACGATCGCACTCTTGAAGCGATACGCGACGTCAAGAAAAGACAACCTGACAATCGTTTTGCGGAATCGCAGGAGCTGCAGATTCTCGAGTCGCAAATCAAGCATGCTTTGCAAACTTGCCACTATATGAACATACATGGTCGAAAACCAGACAATTTCCTGCTCCAACAATTCCTATCTAAAGCAGACAAGTCCTTGAAGGAGCACCCTCGGCAGGATTCTCCTAGCTTTCACTATCTTTCTGCTCTCAAACATCTGGTAGAGTTGCCAGTTGTGCCCGCCGACAGCAAGGCACAGACCATGGAAAGTCTCGAACGCAGCCTCAAGAAGATGGTGGAGCTGACAGCCGCACAGCACGGCAAGAAATCTACCGCCTACGATCAATCCGTGTCGTTAATGCAAGAATTTCTACGCCGGGCGCAAGCGCCTACTAAGTAAGTTCAATCGCAAGTATTCGGACAGCACAGGCAACGCCATAAAAGCAATAGTTCAATAACCCGTGCAGATTACGACAAATATGGCGATGTGGAGTACAAGGCCAAACTGTTCCCAACGGGGGAATGAAGTCTGCACAATTGCACAGTCCGCTCTTAGCAACTTTGTAACACCCAGCCGTTACATTGAGTTCGTTGGGTGATTGCCTTCATCTCGGGGGGAACTTTACTATGAGCTTGTATGGGATTTCGGGACCTCAGTGCAGTTTTGTCGTTTCTGGCGAAAGCGGTAGTGCGGTTGAGAGCTACACTTCTGATCTGCAATTTTGTCACTGTTCGACTGCCGAAGCGGCAGGCACAATTCAACAAGAGCTTGCTTTTTCGGCGGTGTCTACTTCAGTTAACCTCAGCAAAACTGAAATTGAGGACGAAAGTTTCTTCATCCTAGCGGAGCTATTGATCGGGGTGACTGAGCTCAACATCTCTGACACAAACGTGACCGTCGAGGGACTGCGACAGATCTCCAAGTTGGAAAACATCAAAAGTCTCGACATCAGTGGAGCGAAGATTACAGACAGCGCTTTGCCAGTTCTCAGGGCAATGGATTCGCTCGAGTCATTGACGATGTTGCGCACTCAGATGAGCCGCAGAGCTGTTGCCAACTTGCGCGAAGCCATGCCGCATCTGAACATAACAATGAGAGATCGCGACTGCTAGGTGCTCGTCTCGCAACTGGCTGCGGAAGCCGCACGTATGCACTTTTATACTTCTGGAGATCAGTATCTCGTCGATAACGGTAATGGAGGTTCTATACGGCTTCGGACTCAATCAGCACGCGAAACGAAAGTTCGAGAACCCATTTCAGAGCCTGCGTGCCTCAGGTATCACGATCGGCACTGGTCCGGCTTGTCCAGTCCTTGTACTCGCTGCTATTCTCTCCGGCGCAGATTTCGCCCGTATGCAGTTGCTGGCCGGCCGGATATATGCCTCGCTGATTCATGGCACAGGCACTCCTGGCGACTACAATCAATCCGTGTCGGTAATGAAGGACTTTATGCGGCGAGCATAAGCGCCTGCGAAGTAAACTCAAGCCGCTAACGGTTGGCCAGTATCTTCAATTGAGGCAATCTGTTCTGGAGTGTCTGGATGCCGAGCTTCGTGACCTTAGTGCCGCGCAGGTCGAGAAGCTGAAGATTATTCAACGGTGTCAGCGCAATTACCCCGCTATCTCCTACCTCCGTACCAGAGAGATTGAGGACACGAAGCCCCTTGAGCACTTGCAGATAGTCCAGCGAACTGTTGCTGGTATTTGTCTTGCTCAGATCAAGTCTCTGCAGGGCAGTAAGAGCCTGCAAATTGCTTGTGCCATGTTTGGTGAGCAGCGTGTCAGCCAGGTCAAGCTCCGTGAGTTGCGTCATCCCGCTAATCTTCTTTAGCATGTTGTCGGTGATTGGCTCACCTTGTAAGTCGATCTGTCGTAATTCGGTAAGTCGTTGCAACTGCTCAGGCTCTCCAAGTTGGACGAGCAGCTTAACGGCAGCGTTCCTGGTGGCGGCGTCCTTGCTAGTGCTGATTGTATCTATGAGAAATCTCTGCGCGTCTGGCAACCTGGACTGAAGCTTTTGAGAGCGTGCGGTCCAAAGGTCATGTTCAGTGCATACTCTTCCGCTCGCTTCGGCATCATTTAGACTCTGCTGCAGAGCTCGGCCCAAGATAACTGCTCGAA
This sequence comes from uncultured Candidatus Obscuribacterales bacterium, assembly GCA_964607945.1. Taxonomy (GTDB): domain Bacteria; phylum Cyanobacteriota; class Vampirovibrionia; order Obscuribacterales; family Obscuribacteraceae; genus JAGVKB01. The sequence goes on along the minus strand of CAZSNX010000045.1, from coordinate 5,478 downwards.
CAGGCGCGCTGCTGAGAAAGGTTCCAAACTCGGAGTCTTTCGGATGTAATACCTGCTCACCAAGGTGTACAGCCCAATTTTCCGACTCTTTCGTGTCGGCATACGGCCGCTGCATGTACCCGTTTTTCTCTACTAGCGCAGCATGATCGAACTGCTTGCTCAAGCTCGGAAGCCTATACTTAAGCACATGCGCCCATTCGTGTGATACGTCGAGTTCCATAGAGCTGTCAACTTCATGCTCGTAAAAGCAGATCTCTCCATCTTGAGCCGACGTGGCAGCTGATCTGAAGAATGGGTCGTTAAGGCGTCTCCGGTGCGCTGGATCCTCGGGGTTTGGCTCATTTAGGAGAGTCAGGCTGATGAGAGTCTTGTCGGGAAGTCTGTCGATTGCACTTATGAAGTCTTCCGGCAGCGAGCGATTAGCAAGATCCTTGTCAGTGCCAAGATGCAGCTTTGCTAGCTCGGCGCGATCTAACGACGGATTAGACTCCATCGCTCTGCGGAAGGAGCGCACTTTATCCAGCTTTTGTGCATAATCCTCCGGTATGACTATTCTTGTGTCCTGGTCGATTTCGTAGATGCGTACTTTACGAGGCGTCCAGCTGAGTCCCCGCTCTAGAAAGTCGGCTTCGTCTATACACTCTTCAATGCTGACGCCGGTCGGCTCTCGAAACTGTCTCTCACCGGTGATCGGCTCAGAAAGACGCCTTCCGACCTCGTTCAGCTTGGCACCGGTTTGTCGTTCCGATAACGCAAGCTCGAGTCGTGCGCCGCCTATGGTATCGCTTGCGGTAGCTTCTAGCAGCTTGCGCGCGGGCCGAAATTGCGTTTGCAGATTTTTTTGTCTGCGTGGTTCCACATCGGCTGGCAGCGACGCAGCGCGAGCGGCCTGCATGCCGCCCGGACACGCTGCGATGCCGTCGAGAGCGCCTTTGATCAAACTCTTTTTGACCACTTCTCGCAGGTCAAACTGCTGACCGGACTGTTGCTGTCGGTTGATCTCTTCGAGCGCCCCGGTAGTCAAGCCGAATGTGGTGCCTGTGCAAATTGTACTGGCTAGCGCGCTGCGCCTGAGCGCATCGCCGGTTATTTTGTTAGCAGACAATGATAGACAGCCTGCTAACGCAAACACTGATGCGTCAGCGATTGCAGCTTCTTTGTTGAGAGTACTGCTTAGCAATAGGTTCAGGCCAGTTTTGAAACTGGAAGTCCCGCTCGCTCGGTCCTGGTATGTCTGCCTGCTTAATCCGAGGTCAACCAGACGGGAAATCGAACCAAGCGCTACTCCCTTGGCCGCATGGTTTTTGATTGGTTCTGCCAGTTTGAAGCTAGCCTTGGTGAGAGCCCCTTTTGACAAGCCCAGACAGCCGTCAGCAAACTGATGCGCCAGGCTCTCGTGCGGGCGTATCTGGTCGAGTGCGTATACAGCCATGGCTATAGGTGCCTTGCCTCGCAGGAATAGCGAGGAAGTCTTGAGGAAGCCGCTGGAATAACTGGATAAAGTGTGCTCGTTCTCGAGATTTTGGCGATCTCTGGCGACCAGCGCTTTGATCTCCGTGTCCGTCGCTCCAGCTGTTCGAGCCTGTTCCAGCGTCTTGAGCGGGTCTTGTCCGCCATTGCCTATGAGATTGTAAACCTTTCCGGTCAAGTAAGCGATGCAACTCTGGTCGCGCTCTTGCTTGCGTCTGAGCGCGACCTCCTCTTGCAGCCTGGCAATAGCTGATGATTCCTCTACCGCGGTCTTTGCTTTGGGAACTGTTGCGTCGAGTGGACAGCTCAAGTCAGACACAATTTTACGGTTCCGAAGGTTTACGAAAAGCGCATAGCCCTTGCGTTTGTTCGTTGCATCAGTCTATTAGTTTAGCGCCGTACAGTCTATGGGGAATCTACTATTTCAGCCTGCGAAACGGCTGATTGCAGATGCGCCCGGATGAAAGTTTGCCTATGTCTCTCCGGAGATAATTTCACAGTTCGGTTTGCGCTCTTTCAGCATGTTGATGCCGAGAGCTGATGCTTTGATGCCCCTGAGATCGAGTTTCCTCAGTGAACTCAATTGAGCCAGCTCAACCAGTCCGGAATCGCGGACGAAAGTCTCAGAGAGATCCAACGATTCCAGATTTTGCAGCTCCATCAGGTAATCCATACTGGAGTTAGTCACTGCGGTTCGGCCCAGCCTCAAGTGAGCGAGCTCTGTCAAATGCTGGATATGCTCAAGTCCGTGATGTGTAATGGCTGTTCCACTTAAGTCCAGAGATCTAAGTTTCTTCAGGATTTGCAAAAAAGCCAGGTCGCTGTCGGTGAGAAATTCGTCGCGCAAATCAAGATAGTCGATCTGGCACAGAGTCCACCATTCCTCTTCTGTTCCAAGGTAAGCAAGCAGTTTGAGAGCAGTGTCTCGGGCGGACTTATTACTTGAATCTTTTGCAATCGAGAGCAGAATTTGAACCGCAGCCGGAAGAGCTTCGTTCTGGATGCGTTCAAGTCTCCTGGCAATTCTTTCTACATCGGGGCTGACGAATTCAGCCGGCGCTGCTTCCATCGCCGAACGCAAGGACTGCCCCAGAACCGTGGTCGTAATTGGTGCACCGGAGATAGTAAGCTCAAAGGAATCTTCGTTTGGGCCCAAAATAAAATCTGCCAGTTGGATTGCAAAAGCCTCTTCTGTAGAGATGTCTGCATAACTCACTTCGCTACTGGTAGAGTTGCTCTGCTCTGCCTGGCAAGCTAGTTCGAACAGGTGTCTGGCTCGCTCACGCGCTGCGATAAAGAGATGTGCCCACAGATGGAGTAAGTGCCTGGAAAGTTCGTCCATTCTGATGGCAGCATTGAGACGAAGTAGCGCTGGTTCGGCCAGACCCCATTCCGAGCACGGCGACCGGTATGCCGACTCCAGAGCTACATCCGCAGGAGCGAATGACTCTTGATCTGACAACCAGCGATCAAGGATAACTATCTTTCCGACCAGCGTCTGGTCTGGGAGACTGTCGAGGGCTACAAAAATATCTTCGGGCAGAATCTGGCTGCTTACTATACTACTTGCGCGGCCAACGTTACTTCCCGTTTCGTCTTTTGCGACCGAATCGGGAGTGCTCGCCTGTGCCGCAGCTAACCTCGTCTGACGTATTTGGTCAAGCTTCTCGGCACACCGTTCGGCTACGACAATTTCGGCAGTATGTCTGTCGGAAGTAAAGACACGAACCGGTATATGACCGAGATCTGAATCCTCAACGCGCAGTTGGCAACTGATTGTGACCTGTTTGTTCAATGCTGCCTCGACGCTTTCCATTTTGGAATCTTACCTGTTTTTGTGGAGACTTTTCAAAGGGAGTAAGTTTGTTTTCGCTCGTCTCCCGATTTCGCCATTTCCTAACGATTAGACCCCGGTCCCCCCGGTCTGTACGGTCCTAATGGTCCGCCCGGCTCGTATCCTGCTGAATCCTGAGCACGTCGTTGAGCCATTTTTATAGCGCCATATCGGGGATCGGTAGGCGGAATGCGCTTGAGTAATTCATTGTAGTTAGATAGTGCGTCTGCATGTTTGCCCTGTTTCGCCTGAATGTCGGCAAGCTCTACCAACGAGTCTACAAATTTGGACTGATCTTGACTTGCCTTATATGTTTCTACTGACTGTTTAAGAAGCCGCTCAGACTCGCCAGGGTTGAAAAACCATTGATTGCTATTGTTCGAATGGAAAAGAGCCAGTGCTTTACGCGCGTCGGCTGCCTGGACAGAATTCTCGCCGTAGAGTTCACCTTTTGCCTTGCAAGCTTGCTCCAACAGCTCTTTGGCAGCCCCGGCCATCTGCTCCGTGTAAGCACCGCTTGTCAGATAGTCTGCCAAATCCATTAGCTCTTGTGTCGAGCCGGCAGTTTTAGACATGTCCACGACCTTGTCCTTGCATTTCTTGAAATCCTCACCGCAATTTCCCTGGGCGGCATAATGACGCGCCAGCCCAAGCAGTGGTTGCACCGCTTGCGGTGGCAAATTGTCCTGCCCGGCAGACTCATAAATCTTAATCGCTTCCTTATAAGCAGCTTCACCGTCCTTGGTGCGTCCCTGTGCCATATATTGGTAGCCGAGCGTGGTGAGAACATTGGCTACTTCCGGACTCTTATCTCCCAGCTTCTGCTGGAAAGTCGCGCGGAGATCTTGCAGCTCTTTCTCAACTTTGGCAAGCTCTTCCTTGTCTTTGCTTTCGATGGCAGCCTTTGACTGTTGTTGGGCTTTTGCAAATCTTTCATTCAGACCGGACAGGGCTATGACATCGCCACCAGCATCGCCAGCCTTCTTCCGGTACTTCTCTGCTTCTCGTACATTGCCTTCCTTTTCGTATAGCTCAGCAAGTTTCTGGTAAACCGGCGCAACATCCTTGTGCTGAGCGCCAAGCTGTCCCTCCATCCGGTGCATCTTGGCGATATGATAGGCAATTCTGTCTTCACATCTCGGATCTATCCGTTTGAAGAGGTCCTCGACCTTCGCCCAGGCTTTTCCCAGCTTCTCTAAATCGTTCAAGTCGATTCGCTGCGCTTCACTTATGAGTGATTGCATGTGGTTAGATAGTATGCCTCTGGCATCTTGCTTGATCTGCTCAGGCACGCCGTTTGTGCCGGTCTCAACCAGAGCCAGTGCTGCCAGGTATCGCAGTTCCGGATTGGAGCTACTCAACGCCTCGAACATGGGCTTCAACCGCGGATCTTTGTCACTCTCAATCTTAGAATGTTCTGACCGCGGAACTGTTCTGTCAATCAGACGTACCAGCTCTTTCATTACCCTGTCGTCTGCGCCGAGCTGTTGTTGTGCGCGTACCGCGGTCTGACAAATCAGAGCCTCACCATCGGCGGTGCCCTTGTAATGCTTGTTGTAAACATCGATGACTAGCTGAGCTTGCTGTTGCGCAATCACCAGATCGGCTTGGCGTTGCTGAGGATTTTGAGAAATCTTGGTTGACTCCAGATTTTGGTTGACCCTTTCAGCCGCCTTGAGCGACACTTCTTTATCCGATAGCAGCAGTGCTTGCGCATTTGCTTGCGCTTGCTCGTTGCCATGACAGATTACATCCACGAGTCCCTTAGCCACGCTGTTCTTATCGCCATCGGCTAGTTTGCTAATGGTTTCAAGCGCCTGTTCTTTTACTTTCTGGTCTACCGCACCGACAGCTAGCTTTGCAGTTGCTTCAACAGCGCGCTCGATTGTCTGCTGAGGGTACTTGAATGGGTACAACTTGTACTTGGCAGGATTCTCATCCTTGGGCTCATGCGTTCTTGTCGCAATTTCCATTGTCAACTTTGCTGCTTTCTGTCGAACGTCCGCATTGTCAGATTTCATTGCCAGATCCATTGCAGCCTCGGCTGCTCTCCATCGAACTTGATCGGTTTTCCAGGTTGGATCGCCTAGTATCATCGTGATTTCTGACATCTGTTTGCGGACTGCAGGATCGTTTGAGTCCAGAGCAAGATTCATTCTGGACTCGACCGCCCT
>CAZSNX010000044.1:11600-16140 GCA_964607945.1 uncultured Candidatus Obscuribacterales bacterium | reverse complement strand
TTGCCAAATTCAAAGAAGAAGATATCTGGCTCAAATCCGAACCGCTGCGTCTAGCGTTTGTAAGCCAGAAAACAGAAGGACTGTCTGCGCATGAAATCGAGATGGGACGCCTGGCTTCCGAATTGCGCGGACGAGGCTGCCTGGCCGCCTGTGGAGTTGCTTACGTAGTCGACAGCCTGGAAGGCATTCAGGAAGCCGCAAAGATCGAAGCTCTCGCAGCCAAGGCTGCAATGGGAATGGGGCTCAATACATCCAGCTTGAGACCGTGGTCATCCGTCATTTCAAACGGGGCTGCGGCATCCGGTCCGGATCGCTTCTACGAAAAGACGATCGCCAAAGCGGTCGAAGCAGTAGCCCAAGGCGGACGGCGGGGAGGAGCTCTGATCGAGCTGCGCAATTCGGATCATCCGGATATCTTGTTTTTTATCGACAAGAAGAAATTGATCCCACCGCCGAAACTTTCACGCATTTACAAGGAAGTACAAGCCGAGATGCGGCAACAATCCGGTGAAAGCGCTATGACGTATAAGAAACGCATGATCGCCGAGTCCGAAAGGCGCTACGGAGAGCTTTACTCACAGTATGTAGAGCGCCAGAACTATCTCAAAAACACCAATGTCACCGTGCTGGCAATGCCCGGCTTCATGGAGGCTGTCAAAGAGAAAAGATTCTATCCAGCAACTTTCGCCAAGCGAGTTTGGGACGGCTCGGTCTACGATCCACGTAAGCCGGTTGTCGACGAAAAGACCGGGATGACTAAAGTCAACAAGCTGACTAAAGAGAATATTTACGAAGAGTATTCGGTCGAGATAGCAAAACATCCGGAAGTGCTCGAAGCAGCACGCAAACTCAATAATGCCATCGTCGAGATGACCGACAGGTATGTGCGCGTGCGCGGACATTTTTACGCTCCGGAAGTCTTCGGACGGATAGTCGAAGGAATGAAAACATCAGGCGAACCAGGCATCGCATTTTATGAGTCGATCAACGCCGGCAACGCCAATCCGCATGCTTATGACTTGAACACGTGCAATCCGTGCGGCGAACAGTTCCTACCGGCCGGACCGGGGCACGACGGGCGCACATACATGGGCAATTGCAACCTTTCTTCCGTGCACGCCGCCCATCGGGACTTTTGGAATCCGGACGGCAGCTTCAATATGACCGCCATGAAGGCAGTTACAAAAATCCAGCAGCGTTTCATGGATAACGTCACAGATGTGAGCTGGTATCCGATTCCGGCCCAAAATATGACTGCACGGCTGGAGCGCCGCAACGGCGGCGGGTTCGCCGGCATTGCCGAGTTATTGTCCCGACTGGAACTCGAATTCGGCGAACCGGCAGCACTCGATGCAGTAGAGGAGCTATACCGAGAATACACGCGCGCTTCAGTCGAAGCATCTGTCGAGCTGGCCAAAGAACGCGGCGTCTATCCATTATGGGAAGGCAGCCGCTTCCAGAAGAAAGGTCTGAGAGTACGCAACAGTTGCATGACCAATAATGCTCCGACTGGAACGCTGGCACAGGCCATGCAAACCAGCTGGGGAGTCGATCCGCATAACGGCATCGTCTTTTCACGCAAGGTGCGTTCGCGTTTCGTAGACTTCGTCGCGCCGGGCTTCCGAGAACTGATGCAGAAGCATGGCGCCTGGCCCGATACTGAAGCGGGTCAGACCGCCCTCATGCAAAAAATTCGCAGCAACCACAAGTCTTGCCGCGGACTGGCCGAGGTGCCGGCTGCCGTGCAAAAGTCCTTTCCGGTGCGAGTCGAACTTGAGCCGGAAGTTTACATCCGGCATCTGGCTGCGGTGCACAAGGGCGCAGACGAGTATCCAGAAGCGTTCAATTCCGTTTCCAACACCTGCTCCATCCCACTCGATATGAGCGAACAAGCGGTTCATGACTCCGCCATTCTGGCCTGGGAACTTGGCGTAAAAGACATCACTTTCTATCCGGACGGCAGCCGGCTCAGCCAACCAGTAGAAAAGATTGCCCGCGAAGATTACGCCGGTGAGGTCGATTTGTTGACACTGGTTGGTCACCAAGAGCGCCGCAATATCAATATCGACGAGACGAGCGGGCAAACATACAAAGTGCGCGTCGGCTCTCCAAGCGGAGGCTCGACATTGCATGTGAGCCTCAATCACGAATCAGCCCGTCCCGGTGAATTGATCGAAGTCTACGCTCGCATGGGCAAACCAGGTGCGATCGAGTCAGGCTTGTTTGAAGCGGTCGGCAGACTGGCCTCGGCATTCCTGCAGTATGCAGCCGAGTTCGGCGAAGACGAACGAGCCAAAGCCGAAAGATCAATCGTTCGACAACTCGTCAACATCCAATCAGGATATCCGGCATTCTTCAAATTCAGCGATCACGAAAAACCGCTGGTCATTCAGTCACCGTGCGACGGGCTGGCCAAGGCAATTCAACAATATCGCCGCACATTCGAAGGGCAACCGACCGGCAATGGTGATGCAAACAGCTCGCCGAGCTTCACCATTGCCAAACCGGATTCCAGTTCGAAACAGGCTCAATACGACACCGGCTGGTCTGAATCCATCTCCGCCTGCGGCAAATGCGGCAGCTCGGAGTGGTTAAAGATAGATGGTTGCCTGGTCTGCCAGGGTTGCAGTTACTCCAAGTGCGGCTAGAACGCGCAAAAGAGAGAAGGGGAGAGAGGGGATAACTCCCCTCTCTCTTTTTGTCGGTGATTCACCAAGGCAAAACCGGCTCGGGCTCCAATCAGGCATTTAGAGCAGCTCAGCGCAAACGCATCAAGCTTGCCAAGCAATCGTAACTTCGGACAGCTTTAGCTGGCTTACCGGCTAAGCATCTTTACTGCATGCATGAGCTGAAAGTCGGATGTGCCACCAATAATGACACCACTACCGGACGGTACCGCTTCGTCAGGCTCGATACCGTCACTGACTGAAATTGCTCCATCTCCCGGCCAATGTCCCGCCGGCGTGGTAAACCTAAGCGCCGTCACGCTCACCTTCACGCAAGGCGGGATGCCGATGACGTCTTGACCAACTCCCTTGCCGAAAGTCTTTTCACCAATCACTCTGGCGCGACCGAGATCTTTGACCGCTCCGGCGAAAAGCTCGGCACCGCTCATCGAGTAGCGGTCAACCAAGACAATCAACGGTTTGCCGTGACCGCTCTCCGGAAGACGCCGCAAACGCTCACCCGACCGCACTGGGACATAGGTCTGACTATCGCCCTGCCTGACTTCAATCGAAATCTCCTTTCGATCTAGCTGAAAGCGCATTGTTTCCAACTTGCCTGAATGCCCTCGCCTCTGGAAGTAAGCGAGCGTTCCTTGCGACAGAAAGCCGGATAGCATGATCAGAGCACTACGAATATCACCACCACGATTGCCTCTGAGATCGACAATCATAGACCGAAACCCCGACAAACGCTCGACAGCAGTACTCAGGCTGTAACTCGACAGCTTCTCGAACGACTCGACTCGAAGGCAGCCGATCTCATCGCTCATCCGCATCAGACTCAGGGGAGGCAAGGCCGGACTTCCGAAGGGCAACACGGCCGGCAGCTCGCAACCATCCCGCAGCAGCACAAAAGAGGTATCCGCCCGCCGCGATAGAGTATTGAGCGAGCCCAACGAAACTCCTGCTTGCGACCGGCCGTCCTTCGACAGAATCACGTCACCGGCTCTGAATCCAAATTGAAAGGCAGTGCTGCCCTGAATCACGGCGCTGATCAGCGGACGTCCCAACTGGTCTTGCTCGGGTTGAAGATTGCCGTCTCCATCGAAAATCAGGAGTCGGTCGACCGAAAGCTTGACCCCGCAAGATATTCCATAGTCAGCCAAACTCCTGCCGGCCCGGCCAAACGGCACAGCCTCAGGCGATAACAAACATGTGTAGAAATCACCGATTTCAGAAAACATCTCCTGACTCTTCAAGTAGAAGTCCTCCAGCGTCAAAAGGCTGGCGGACATCTGCCATTTGCCACTTTCCAGGTCGGGCAACTTGCTGGGATCGAGAATATTAGCTTTTACAGTGTCCTTGAGCCTTTCAAACAGCTGCGCCGGTGCAAATACCTTTGGTCTGACCAGCAACAACAAGGTCGCCAGCAGAAAGCAAAATCCTGCCGGCAACCACGCCAAAGAAAGCTTGATTGGCTCGCCCAACACAACAGCTTGAAAGGCTGTCAATCCAATGGCGATGATCCCGCATGACAAAATGAGCCGGTCGAGCGGAGACCAGACATACCGGCAGTATAGTTTCTTGCTACCGCTCAAGTTCACCCCCGCCGAAACCAATGCCAAAAATTGCCCTTTCGGTCATTGCACTGAGTACATTCTATTGCACTGCCGGTAGTATCAACACCTTCGACTTTGCAGCCGAGCCTCCAATTCGAGCGAACAAAATACTGCTCAATCCGGCTCCAGCAGCTGCTTCGACGTCCGGAAAGCCTGCAGACAAGTCAAGCCGGCAGTACAATGATTCACTCTTTGCTTGAGCAGGGCTGCAATAGACGATGGTGGACTGCCGCCTCTTATCATCACGCTGCGGGC
>CAZSNX010000044.1:6194-11590 GCA_964607945.1 uncultured Candidatus Obscuribacterales bacterium | reverse complement strand
CAGGCGGATGCGGTCGAAATGGGAGGTCCAGGCCGGCGAACCCGGAGGGCCATGCTTCACTCACAGCTTGCGCCAGGCAACAAGGGGCGATGGTAGACTGCCGCCTCTTATCATCACGCTTCAAGCGCTTAGAACGACCAAAAATCGGGTAAGCTTTGTGTGACTTCTAGAAAAGTCTCGTCGTCAAGCGTCAGGTATATGGATAGCAGCAAACCGTATAAAGATTACTACTACATTCTGGGCGTCCCTCAGGAGGCGACACCTCAGGAGATTCAAGATGCTTATCACGACCTATACGAGAAGTACGGGCCGCACGTCAGTGTGAGCGGCCAAGACCCCGAAATGCTTTTGAAAACATTCCGGGACATCAGCGAAGCATACGAAGTACTGATGGATCCCGAGAAACGCAAGGACTATGACAAGAATTGCGCACCACACCTTCAAAAGGGCGATTTGCGAGCGCTTTGGACAAAATTCTCCGGAGTACAACCAACCGGCGGGCAGAACCGAGATGACAAGAAGCCCAAAGCCATAGACACCGAGATGGATCTCGAGATCACCTTGCGAGAGGCGGTCAAGGGCAGCAAAAGGCAGGTCTCACTCGACGAGCCAAAACCCTGCGAAAGCTGTAACGGTTTGAAGCCGGTGCAGCGGATGCAATGTCCTAATTGCCGGGGTCTGGGCTATGCCACATCGGAAAGAACAGAAGAGATCGAACTGCCGGGCGGAATGTTTGAGCGGATGGTAATAAGGAAGCCGGAGATTGGCAAATTCGATATGCCGGCCGGCAAGCGTGGCGATCTCGTGCTCAGGATCAAGATCAAGCAACACCCTTTCCTGTCTATTCTAGGACGTGACATCACCTGTACGGTTCCGATCACCGTCTATGAAGCAGTGCTGGGAGCAGAAGTAGAAGTGCCAACCGCAACCGGCAAGGTGATTATGAAGGTACAGCCGCGTACTCAGTCCGGCCGGGTTTACAGACTGAAAGGCCTGGGTCTGGCGGGTGCCGACCAACTTGTCACGGTCGAAGTCGTCACCCCCCAACAGCTCAGCGACGACGAAGTAGCGCTGTATCGCAAGCTGAAAGACAGCTCTAAGGACCCCAATCCCAGAGAATCTTTGTACACCAAGCTATAGCCGGCAGCTGCCGCGAACATTCCGGCTAGCTTGGCGCATGGCCTCATCAGTTGATGGGCACACAAGTTTCAGCTTGTCAACCAGAGGACGGCTTAATGCCGATCTCCGAAACGTCGATTTATTAAGGAGTCCAGATCTTGACTAGCACCAAGATCACCTTGTTTACATTCCTTTACTAAGCTGCGCTATCTATCAAGAGACCCGGATGACGGCTTTCTTCATGCTTTCTAATCTAGCCGGATTTGGATTTACTACCCCAAAATTGCCTGACCAATTTACCCATTACGGGTTTCCCCCCTGCAGGCCAGAGGGTCCAATCCTGCTCTACCACTTAAAACATTGCCCCATGACATTCTTGGCATATCGATCGGACTCCGTTGCGTACGCCTATATGCTTCACCTAACTTAAAGGCCACTGTTCATCTCCTTCGTTCGTCAGGTTTCTAAGTCTCAGCAAGATTCTTTCCCTTAAGCAGTCTTCGCCTTCTCCGATACCTTTCCGGCAGGTAGCGGAGAGACATAGCGATTTACGGCTACGCACATTTCGGTAGCCCGCCAGTTTATGGCTGCTTTCCTTGCTTACGACTCCGACCTCACCGCGGAGCGACGTTAAGTACTCAGTGGTGAGCGGTCCTGCATCCACACACCCCTTCATCGGGGTGCTTGAATTCGATGCCTCTGACAACGGAGGCACAAGGAGTCAACTCAAATGAGCACTCGAAAGAGTACGAAAACTCTCCGGAGTTCTTCAGTTGATGACGCCGCCGAGAAGATTGCCAAAGCCCGGAAACTCGAAGTCGAGTCCGTCAAGCAGGCAATCATTGAGGCGATGCGCATTGCCAATCTGGACGGGAGCTACAAGTTCTTGACGTTCGCCGGAATCTTGCCGGTGAAACTGCCCGATGGCACGAAGATCGTCATCCTCCCGGACATTCACGTTCCGGCGCACAACAAGAAAATGCTCTGGGCGGTCCTTGAGTTCCTCAAGGACTTCCAGCCGCATATCGTGATTCTGATCGGGGACGTTGCCGACGTCTTTGCGCTCTCTCGCTGGCCTTCTCCACCGCGGGTGGTGAAGAACATGCAGAAGGAGCTCGACCAGACGCGCCGCCTCGTCGACAAAATCATCGAAGTCTCGGGCTGCTTCCACCTGTTCTACATCATGGGCAACCATGAAGATCGCGCCTACCGTTACCTGACGGATCCGGCTGCCGGTCTGGCGAACATCGTGGACTTCAACACGCGCGAGCCGATCCTGTCCTTCCACGCTCTGATGGGGTACAAGCCGGGCGACCCGGTCACCTTCATTTACGACCTGCAAGAGAAGGGCGGCTACGGTGGTGGCATCTTGATCAATGACGATCTCGAATTCCACCACGGCTACATCGTGCGTCCCAACCCCGGCGCCAGCCCGCGCGCCGACTCGGATCGCACCGGCAAGAGCACCGCGCACGGTCACACCCACCGCGCAGGCATGTCAGCCCGCGAAACGACCGTCGGCATGGTCAGGTCGTTCGAGCTCGGCCACTTGGTCGACCCCGAGCACCCTTACATGGGTTACGCCAACCTGCTCAACAACTGGCACCCGGCTATCGGCGCCGGCTTGATTGTCGGTGGCAAGGTCCACCTCAAGGTACTGCCGATCAAGCAGGTTACTACGAACGGCCAGACGCGTTTCAAGTTCACCTTCGGCAAGAAGGTGTACACGCAGTCTGATCGCTAATCACAACCAGAGCGGCACAGGGGCGGCTTCTTCAAAGCCGTCCCGGCATGCCGCTTGCCAATTCCGTTTTCGGAAGGAGCACAATGATGAGCACTCGCAAGAGTAAGGCCGCTTCGAACCTGCAAGGTGAGAGCTGGCCTCCCGCAAGCGTGCTGGACCCTGGACCTCACCACAAATGGTCTCGGGAAGTCGTCTTCGACTTCCACGAGGTCTGTGCCAAGTGGCTCAAGCGGTTCTGCCATTTCTACAACATGCTGCATGGAACCAATCTCCAGCCGGAGGATTTCGACTTCTACAACATGCAGTTCAAGCCGAGCCGTGACCCCTCCAAGCAGGTCATGCCCGAGCTGTTCGACAAGACCTTCGTGATGTTCGCTCGGGCTTCCACCGGCGGATACGGCGACCTGGAGGCCCACGAAGGGATCAAGGAAGCGATGGAGCAGATTCAGGCAGCCGGCATCAAGATCCGGATCTGGTCCTGGACTCCGGCCGCGGCAGACATCAAGCCTGACGGCGCCGGCGCTTACAACACCGGCATCGCCCAGGACGTGACGAAGCGCCTGATTCGCAAGCTCCAGTTGCCCGTGGACGTCGACCGAGACGTCGATTTCATGCCGCCGTCACGCAAGAAGTGGGAGATGGTCGAAGAGCACATCCCGCTGATCGTCGAGGACAACAAGACGACCGCGTCTGATGTGGCCGACGCTGCCCATGCTGTGCTGCTCGTCCCCGAGAAGTACAACGAGGGCTTCCAGTGCCGCAACGTCTTGCGGCTTTCCAACCGCAGCGAGCTCGCCGCCACCGTTGTCGACTTCTTCCAGAAGCTCGACGAGGCCGGCGTGCTGCTGTAAACGCTTGAACCGGCACAAGCTCGGGACGCCTGACCGCTGGTCGGGCGTCCGGCTTGTGTTCGCGTCCGCGCGCAGCTTTTCCGCTCACGCCAATGCGAAACCAAAGCGTTACAAAATGGAGGTCATGAGACCATGTCAAAATCAACCAGTTACAAGAGCGTAGTCGTCAAAGAAGATCCGAAGACTTCGCTCGTCGAAGCGGGCATCCACCCGCTTACCCTCTCCAACGGAATGCGTGCTGTCGCCGTCAGCCACGCCTACTTCCCGAACCACGACCGCAACATCCACAAGATGTTCCTGCAGTACCTGCGCGACACCAAGCCGGCAGTCGTGCTTTTGCTCGGCGGCATGATCGACGAGAACGCGTTCAAGGAGCTGATCGAGCAGGAAGACAATTACCTGCACGAATACGAGGACGCTCCCGAGATCGCCACAGCCCGTCTGGCCGGTGGCTTCGAGGCTCAGATCCTGTCGCTCGGCAAGGCCTGCGGCGAGTACATCAAGTCGTTCGCTGACGCCAGCGGCGGAATGGTAGTCTACATCCCGTCGGCCACGCACTTGAGCATGGGCAACGAAGTGCGCTTGATCGAAGCGATTCAGCGCAAGAAGAAGGTGCTGGATGCCTGGTCCGCCAATCATCCGGACGCCTCCGAGCTGCCGTCCGATCCGAGCGTTCCCCTGCCGAAAAAGCTGGCTCAGCTGCTTCAGATCGACAACCTGCCGAACATCACGGTCAAGCGCTTCGGCGCCGCCGTAAAAGTCAACGGCAAGACGTTGTTCATGATCGGTGACTTCCGCCGCCGCCACGCCGGCGACGCGTCCAAGGTGGAATGGGAACAGCGCGCGCTCAACATCGTTCGCGGCTTCGACGGCAAGGTGGCTTCCGGTTGGATGACCACTACGAAGCACACGATGCCCGGCCTCGTCCTCGAGTTCCACGAGTTTCACGAATGTGGTTACTTCTGGGACCCGACCCGCATGGGTCACTTCCGCGACTACGACCGTCGCGCTCCCGGCTTCTGCTCGTTCGTCTCCGTCGACGGCGTGCTCTTCGGTGGAGCTGTTCCGATCATTCGCGGAAACGACGGCCGCCGCTCCTTCATCGACGATGTCGGCGACGGCGAGTTCAAAGTCTACACCGAAGACTTCCCGGGTGCTTTGCCGCACGGCGAAGAGATCACTTTGCTGCCGGCGCAAGCCGCAGCTCCGGCCGAGGCGATAGCGCCACCGGCTCCCGCGCCCGAGCCCGCACCGAAATCGACTCGCAAGCAGTCCGCTTCGAAGAAGGCGCCCGGCAAGCGTTCGACCAAGAAGCGCGGCGGAAAGCGCAGCTGAGCAAACGGGGAGGGACGGCTAGCCGTCCCTCCCCTGCAAGCGGGAGGTAAGTCCCGAAGCAATTCTGGAATTACCTTTTGAGGACTTGCTCAAGCCAAGTAAGATACGACCGAATCTCCGAAGGATTGAGCTGTCGATGCAACGACAGCTTAATCCGGAGGAGATCTCGGTCGCTTTTTGTACTTTTTGCGCTCTTGCGCTCGCTGCCCAAGGTAGACCCGCCGGCATGTCCTGACCGGCGCGTTGTCTGGCACCTATGAAACGAAGGAGGCTATTGTGCGACGGTTCACAATCAAGTTCGAAACACCGGAGACGTGCCACTGCTGCGGCGCCAACCTGCCCCACAT
>CAZSNX010000044.1:0-6184 GCA_964607945.1 uncultured Candidatus Obscuribacterales bacterium | reverse complement strand
CAATCCAATCAAACCGATAGCAAAGAAAGCACACACATTGAAGCCAACATCACCCGCGGCAAGTACGAATTCTCAGTGCCGGAAGGTCAGCAAGAGACTCTTCTAAGTCTGGGCGCGGGGTTACAGTTGATCCTCGGTCGCAAGCAGCTAGTCGTTTACCTTCGTCCGACATCACCGCAAAACGAATGGGAACTGCTTCCGCTGTTCAACACCGATGCCTTCAGCTATCCCAAACGGCTCGGTGGCCCGCCCGGATTCACGGTCTTCATATTCGACTTGCTGCCCTTCAGACCATGCTACAGCACCTGGTGGGCGGAGCTGAAGTTCGCCGAGGTGCAGCCGTTCAACCGCTTGCCCTCAGGTCAAAAGACACCCGCCCACAACGGCGCAACGCTCAGCATCAAGCTGGACACGCTGGAGTAAGCGGGGCAAACGGTTTCCAGGCAGTGCGCGCAAATGGGCTCGCACTGCCTGGACCGTCGCATTCGACGGATTGGTCAGCCAGCGGGTTAGGCACCAATGCCATTCTTCTTTGCCGGTTGCCCTGACAAACCGGCGGAAGGAAATCGAAAATGGGCAACGCAATCAATTTGCCATCAAGGATAGTGCTCATCTTGTTTGCTGCGACTCTGCTGACAGGACTCCTTTTCGCACTTCCTGCCGGTCGCCGCGGCATCGGCAAGCGGCTGAAAAGGTTTGTTGCCAGCAAGTCGGCCGCCGTCGACCAGCTCATGCAACCAATAGTGAGCGAAAGGAGTCCGGGCGCAGCCGTGCTCGTCGTCCAAAACGGCCGAGTCGTCCACGCCTCCGGTTATGGCATGGCCGATTTGACAACCGGCAGGCCAATCGACACTGATACCAGCTTTGAACTGGCCTCAGTCTCAAAACAATTTACGGCGACGGCAATCATGCTGTTGTTCAAACAAGGACGGCTGCAATACGAAACCAAGCTGAGCCAATTTCTACCTGAATTCAGCCGGTTCGCCCAAACAGTAACAGTTCGCCATCTGCTGCATCATACCTCCGGCTTGCCGGAGTACCTCGAACTGCCGGCAACCAAAGAGCAATTGAACGCCAAGGACTTCATACAGCAACTGGCAGCAAGCAAGCTGCTCTTTGCACCGGGCGAGCGCTTCGACTACTGCAATTCCAATTACATGCTGCTTGCCCGAATTGTAGAAATTGTATCTGGCGAGAGCTTTCCGGCATTCATGCAAAAGCGTGTTTTCAAGCCGCTGGCCATGGACAGAAGCCTGGTCTACGACTCCACCTGCCCGCGCATCACAAACCAGGCTCTCGCCTACCAACCATCAGCCGACAGTAAGTGCGGCTTTGAAGAGCTCCCCGCCAGCGAACTCGACCAGATATATGGAGACGGCAGTGTACGCTCTACTGTGCAAGACCTTGCGAAGTGGGAGCATTGCCTCCGTCGCTTTGCATTGCTCGGCCAAGCAACTGCCAGCCAGTCGCACATCTCCGGACAGCTCACCGACGGAACTGCCACCGGCTACGGTTTTGGCTGGTCTGTCCATCCGGAGTCAGGACTTGTAGAACATTCAGGGCTTTGGTCCGGCTATACCAGCCAGTACAGCCGCTATCTCAAGGAAGACCTGACAATCGTGGTGCTTTCCAACGCCGGCGACCTAGACGCCAGCGAAATCGCCGAGCAAATCGCCACAATCTATCTGGACCGGAGCATCTGATCGCCAGTCGCAGGGCGAAAACGAGAAAAGATGTGGCAGGCAGAAATGCTGCGTTCGCCATCTCTTCTCGTTTTCGCTTTGTTTCTTAATTTTTCGCTCAAACCATACTATCACTACTAGTATTTCAACAATCAAGAATGCGCCGACACCAGTCCTCGAATCAACAGCTCAAATCAGCACCACCGGCGCCGAAGATGTCTTCCGTTTCGACAGCAGTCTGTGTTGACAACTTGACTGGATGACTGATGCAGCGTACGTTAAGTGAGGCTGACGATGGGGAACAAGATAATGGCCAGGATCAAAAGAGATGGAGGATCTCATCATGTCCAGCAGCAAAGATCCGATTCGGCGCGAATCGTATTTTAAAGAACCCGGTCCGGATCAAGCTCTTGCCCGCGAGTTAGAGGATATCAAACGCTCGCCGGTCGCCTTCGACCGCAATAAGTGGATCGACCAAGATAAGGGTTTTCTGACGGACCCCAGTGCTGGTGAAGGTCCGAAGCATTTCGAGCTGGCAGAGAAGCTGGCTCAAGCAGAACCGACCAGACAGAAAAAGCTTCCACCCAGTCTCAAGAAAACGCTCTACGATCCGGACAATCTCTCCCTTTTGCTCAACAAGCTCCCGGAAGAATTAGATGTACAGCACATCACAGGCTCGGAGATAGAATCTCTCAAAGACAGCGCTCTCAAACAGCAAAAACCTGAAATCCGCATGAGGCAAGCCGCCGCCAACGTGATCAGAAGCATGACAACAACCATGTCCGGCATCTTTCATTCCGCTAAGAAGAACAGACAATGTGAGCTTTACGGTCATATTCCCGAGCCGGCAGCCAATTGGAAGGCCGGTCTGCCTAAGTGCATAGACTGCGGAGTGCTGATCGAAAGCAGAGCCCAGATCAGAACTCACAGCGCCACCGCACAACAGCGCGACATCAAGCCTTACGACAATAAGCTCGAGATTTAACTAAGCAGCCAGACAGTTCACCACTATTGCAAGCAGCTGTTCGACAAAAGCACAGCAGCCGAGAAGGCAACGCCAGCCTGGCAGAATGATTGGCTTTTACTAAATCTTATAATATCAGAGACAAAAAAATCAGGTTCCGGAAAAGGCTGCCGGCTGGCGCCGAATCAAATCGGTGCCAGCCGGCAAATGCCTCCGGGAAACAGACTTCAGAAGAGCGGTTCGATGAACTGCGCACTCAGTCATCGGTGTCCGCTTCGTCACTAGTCTTCGGTTCAGACTGCTGCTCGGGCTCGGCAATGGTTGTGCCCGGAGCACCGACCAGCCTGGCAACACCAAGAGAACATACCAAAACCGACAACAGCGCGGCAGCGATGATTGCCGCACCCTGACCGGGATTCAAGAATCCCGCCGACAGTCCAATTGCAACGACGGCAGCCGGCAGTCCCATTTGGGCGCTGGCAGTCAGACCGGCAGCGCGAGGCAATCCAACCAGCTTCGCGACCACAACGTGAACGACGATCGTCGAAATGGCAATCAAGAGCATCAATGACACGTTCTGCATCGACCCGTACATGTCAGTGAAATTGATTCTGGCACCAAGATGCACGAAGAAGAGCGGAACAAACAGCCCTTCGGCTATGCCGAGTAGCTGCTTGTAGAAACGCTTCGGCTGACCGACCAGAGCGGCAACTGCTCCGGCGGCGAAACCTGCCACCACGACGCTGGTACCGAAACTGGTAGCAAGCCAAGCCAGCCCGAATAGAATTGCCAGCGACAAGCGCAGGTCGAGAGCCCAGCCTCGCTGCTTAGAGAGCTCGCGCAGCCGCTCACCTTTGGTCGAGGTGCGAAAGAACTTCATGGCGATCAGGCAGCCGACCGCGACTGCAGTTATCACGGCAGCACCAAGTGCAATGCTGAGTGTACCACCGGTAGACATCACCAGCGGCAGCGCCACCATCGCAGAGATGTCGGAGATGACTATCCAGGCGGTTGTGAGGACGATCGTGCGGCCGGCTAGCTTGCGTTCTAGGAGCATCGGCATAACCGTACTGGTAGAGCTGCAAGCGCACAGCAGCAGGAACAGTCCCGGATTGTGAATCTGCGTCAAATAGGCAAGTGCGTAGCCTACCGGAATCGAGACAGTAAACGAGAGCGCGGTGGCGACCAAACCGGTGCGAATCGCCGAGCGTAGCTCGGGGTCGCGCAACGGCAATTTGGCTCCAACCATGAACAGCAACATGGCGAAGCCGACTGTGGATAAGAACAGCAGCGTAGGGTCGCTCGGGTCGATCCAGCCAAAGCCGCTATTGCCGATCACGATGCCGGCGATGATTTCGCCGACTACGAGCGGTATCGAGAGCCTACGGCTCCCCGACAAGAGCGGGCCGAATAGACCGGCGACAACAATCAGAAACAGGAGCTGAAAGCTCATGGTTCTTCTCCTTTCCGAAAATTCGTCCGGCGCAGCCTGATCTGAAGCGGCGCGGCGTAGAAGGTTGTCCGGTTGCAGGCGTAAATTGAGACAGTCAAGCTCCAACCGGACAAGCTGTAAGCCGACATGGATTTTGCGGGAAGCTTCCACAACCGCAACGATGGTCACCAACAACAGCGCTCTTGCAAAAGCGACTGAAGCGATGGATCAGCTCGTCGATGCGACCTCTAGCCGAATTTGACTCCCGGAAGTGAAATAAGTTAACAGTGTTACACTGCGACGCTAACAAACTGGTTGGTCTGTGCAAATAGTAAGCGCGGGAGATCAGGAATAATCTTTTGTAATCAATCACCGTTTTAGCGCTGTAAAACCAGTCAATCAGAGCCCGAATGTCGACAGCTGCCAGCCTGAACGGACAACTGCTGTTTCCACTCAAGCACTTATTGGCACAGCTGAAATAGTGACAGGACAATTTTCAGCAGCGTGGATCACACCTGGCGAGGCTGACTCATATCGCTGGCAGCCTAGCCGCAAATTTCCGTGCTTAAAACGACAACTACCTGGGTCTGCTCCTCCAACGGCTTTAAGAGTAAATCAGCCGCCGGAGAGAACGCTTTCAACTGTGCAATTGAACATTCAAACGTGATGGCTTCTCCTATAGCATGACAATAGCTTTGCCGCACGGAGTGATTCTGAAATGCAGAGATACGAAAGTCAGCTCACCGGCGCGCAGCCCGCCGATCTAGACCGGCAGCAAGTAGCAGAGCTGCTCTACTGCGCCGCTCAGCAGCTTGGCAAGGAGACCCTCAAGGAGATACCGGTCTTCGAGCATGATGGGACAGGCGAGCGGGCCAGCTGTAAAAGACTGCCGGCCAAAGATCCCACCCGGATGGTTTACGAGAAGGATGCGCCGGCGGTAGTAAAAATCACTTGCCCGATCGATAAAGACTACATTGCAATCGGTAGTGGATTCTTTGCCGACTATCAAGGACGGATTGTAACCGCCTTGCACGTAGTCGATACGGCTGTCAAACCAGGTGATATCACTGTCGATACCACAGACGGACGGCGATTCAACGCAATCGTCGAGAAGGTCGATTTCGTCAATGACCTGGCAATTTTGAAATTGGACCGGACACCCAAGGGCGTCGCACCGCTTAGACTTAGCGCAGCAGAAACCGTCGAGCCGAGCACGCCAATCTTTCTATTGGGACATCCACACGGACTAGACACTACACTTGCCACCGAAGGTAAGGTCTTAAGCCAGACGAGCCGATTGAAGATTGACCTTTTCAACAGAGTCAACACCAGCAGTGTCGAATGGAAGGGCTTCCCTCACAACGATTTTCTTTTGTCGACCGCGCCATCACGCTCGGGAAATTCCGGTGGTCCGCTAGTGGACTCGAACGGTACAGTATTAGGCGTACTAGACATGGACAACGGCGACCAAATCGATCAATGCCTGAGCGTACCATCCAAACAAGTAAGAGAGCTTTTGGCGACCAAGGATAACGCTTTCAACGCCGGCACCGCCAACCTGCCTGCTCAATTCTGGAGTTCGTATTGCGAATCATGGCGTAGCCACCCGTTTCTGACCGCCGGCGAAAGCGGCACACTGGCTTATTTAGCTTATCGGATGCCGAAACTTATGCCGACACTCATCCCGTTAGAATGCGGCATAATAGGCACCTTTGCCGCCGTTTCGGATGTTCAAAGGCTCGTCGCAGACCGTTCGACCGCCAATGGCGGCATGCACGCGCTTGCGCTGGGATCCGACACGGCGTTGATTGCAGGAGCGGTCGCAACTATTATGTACCGCCGTCCAACTCCGCTGGCTCTGGCATTGACTGGTTGCGGTGTAGCCGGAAGAATGGCCGCCGCTTCAGTACCGACTTACCGTGCGCTGAGCGAATCCGCGACGGACAAATAGACTGCCCAGTCGCTAAGCATCGACCGCGCTTTGGACATGAAAGACTTTCATTAATGCCACCACGGGCAATGCCAGTAGAACGCCTCCAGATGGCAATGCGAAGATGGCGATGCGAAGCAGTTTCGATATTACTACACGCGCTAATAAATGCCACG
>CAZSNX010000043.1:0-16280 GCA_964607945.1 uncultured Candidatus Obscuribacterales bacterium | reverse complement strand
CCACCCGCCGGGGGCCCGCCACTGGGCGGCCCGCCACTTGGAGGACCGCCACTTGGCGGTCCGCCTGCGGGCGGGCCACCGGCCGGAGGTCCGCCACTTGGTGGTCCGCCCGCGGGCGGTCCACCGGCCGGCGGTCCTCCACTTGGAGGACCGGCCGGTCCAAAGGCCTGCACTGCAAGCGGTTGAATGTTACGCAGACCAGCCTGTGCTTGCGCCGGATCCATTGTATTAATGCGGTAAGCCATATCGGCTGCTGAAGTCTGCGGTGTGCCATACGCATCCGTTCCACCAGGTGGTGGAGTGAGCGGATTCATAACCGGCTCACCCTTTCCAATCGGCTCCACAGAGCTGCCCGGACCGACCGCCGATTGCACAGCGGCGATCGCCGGATTATCCTGCGCCTGCGTAGAAGCCAGAGCCTGAGGCAGACTCGCTGCTTGATTTTGCGTGAGATTGGCTGTGACGATCGGAGCATTAATCACAGGCGGTGCGCCAGGCGCTTGACTGTCGGCTGACGGTGGTGTTCCGGGCTGGTCGCCCGAACTCGATGCAGCCGGTGGCCCTGCCGATGCCATATCGTGCGCATGGCTGGCCTGCCTCTCGGCATAGCCCCTCTCCAAACCAGCTCTGTTCTCGACGTTTGCGATGCCGATACCGGTGCGCTCCACGTTGTCGGCTGCAGACATCATTGGTTGCATAGCCTGGGACAGTTGTTGCTGTTGAGCAGCAGGCATCCCACCTTCCTTCGCACCAGCTTGCATCCCTTGCCCCATGCCCTTGGCCATTTCACCACCTTTCTGAAGAACTTCAGAGGCAACAGCGCCGGGATCGAATTGGAACGGTTGAAACGGCACAACCAACATCATTCCGAGAAAACAGGTAAACACCATCATTTCGAAATCATTATGGGGATTAAACCCGCCATTTTGCTGAAGAAAAATAATCCGCTGAGTCATAACCGCCAGAATCACGCACCAATAGAAGCGCCACAGGCAGAGCGCTACCACGCCGTTTAGCCACTTGGTAAAGACGCCTCTAAACAGTAGCTTGCCGACTCCGGTCGGCCAGGCAAAGAAGCAAGCCGCAATCGGACCGAGAAGCAGCAAATAACACATGACCACCAGCTGATACCCGGTTAGCACGATAATCATGTAACTCATCGCGTATTCTGTGGCATTGAACGCCAGCTGCATGATCTGGCTGAGCCAAAGTTGTCGCTCAGGAATTACTTGATTCTCGTCCATGTCGGCAGCCTTACCTTGACCGCCAATACCCGAAACCACACTGAAAAGATCCAGAATTCCGTTAACTACACTGCCTAAAGTGGCATTCAAGAAATTATTAATGACGCCGTTGGCAGCGCTACCGATCGTTCCACCGCCAAAAATATTCAAATTGAATACACCACCGCCACCACCACCACCGCCACCGCCACCGCCACCGCCTCCGCCACCGCCTCCGCCAGCGGAGCTGTTGGCCGAGGGAATCTGCTGCCCGCCAGTGGTCGACCCGCCAACAGGCAGCTGGACGACATTTTCTTCCATGCCCAGCCTGGTGTTATAGGATTGCTGATGAGCCCAGCTAAATACCGTATCCCGGCTGATCCAAGGCTGCACGCTCAGCGCCATCGAATTGCCGATGTCGATAGCATAACTGACAATCAACTGCGTAGCCGGTATCAAGAAGACGGCAATCAATGCTCGCAGCGGACCTTCGAACGGGCTGCTGGCGTCATCGTCCTTTACTCCGAAGCCTCGGGATACCATGCTCTTGGTGTGAGTGATCACAGCACCGGGCAACAGCAAGAGAATGGCGATCGGAACGAAGACGAAATGGTACATCTTCAAAACCATGTATACAGCCTGCGGCACTGTTTTGTTCATATTTTGCGCGGAAGTACGCACAGCAGCATTTTCATTGGCTACGTTAATCAGCGCCCCCCCGGATGCGCCACCGCCGCCGCTACCACCACTGCCGCCACCGCTACCGGAGTCACCTTGAATGATCCGGTCATAGGCATTATCGAAGGAATTCTCAGCCACGCCAGCAAAACTATTGGCGCCACCGGCCCCTTGCAATTGGCCGGTGTTGGTAGCCAACCACAAGAACCGCTCGGGATCGAAGAGCAACTCCAAGAATCGTTGTTTGTTCTCGCGATCTAGTATTTGAAACTGAGTATCCGAAAGCGGCATGCCATGAACGCCCTTCAAAGCAGTCTTAAACAGCTCTAAATCGCGAAATGTGCATGGCGAGTCGGTCGCAATCAAAAGTGGTTGCATATAGCAAATCCCCTTTTGCGGGTTGTCGTCGCAAAATTTCACCACCGGCTCGTAAGCCTTCACTTTGGCGATTGGTGTCGACTTGCTCTCGTCAAACTTTCCTTTCGATTGCTTGATATTCGCCCCGCTCGATTTATCGACCGGCACCAGGATGTCCTCACCACCCAGCTCCTTTTCGCTGGCATACTTGGCATACGGAAAACGCTTGAAGTAATTCAAACGCACTTCCATCGACGTGCCCTTGTTTGCATCCTCGGAAAGAGCGTTTCCCCCGCCTGAACCGCCGGCAGACTGAGCAAACGGAATCGGCTGAGACATAGCCGAGCCTACCGCCGTCACGAAAAACAGTAAAGACAATGAGATTATGCGAAATTTAAAATTCGACAGGATCTGCCGACAAGCGGTGCTCATTTCGTGTAGTACCTGAAGGGAGAAGCGGTTCCTACAATTACCGTCTTAGTTGAATACTTTTACCTCCATCGGACAGTGCAACGGAAAGGCGATCGTTCCACGGATGCCCGAAGATAGTGATCGTGCCGGTAACCTCCTGGTGCGGTTGAACGAGAGTGGTATCAAACTCCGCCCGCACGGTAGCTTCGGAGAGTTTCCGATTGCCTTCCATGATCGCTACCGAATCCGGATCGAAACTGAAGTTAGCACCGCTTTGATTGCGGATGCTCACTTTCAAAATCGACTTGCGCGGTGTGACGTCGACATTTTTCAGCTCGAAGGCAATCTCGGAAGAACCTGATGGCTCTTTCGGCGCGGCGGCAGCAGCTACTTGAGCCGCCGAAGAGGGCGGTGCATTACCAGTCGACTCCGGTGCCGGCGAGAGTGCGTCGGTTCCGGAGGGTGCTGTCCGCTGCGCCTTCTTTTTGCCCTTATCCTTCTTGCTTGCATCATTGTCGGCAGCCACTTTTACCGGCTCAGCTGCCTCAGGGGCTTTCGCTTCTTTCTTTCCTCCCTTGCCAAATCCAAGCATTGAATTGAGCCCGCCCAGCAGCCCGCCACCACCGCCTTTGCCCTTGTCGGCTGACTCGACAGGTTGCTGACTGGACGAATCCGCTACAGCCAAAGTCTCGGCACTAGGCGTGACTCCTGAAACATGCCCGATAATCACTCGTGCCGATTGCGGACCAACCTTGCCGGACAAATCCTGCTCGGCAGCTCTCATGTCGTCTTTAGCTGCTTCCGCATCGCTTTGGGCCTGCGCGAGATCGGCAGCGGCCCGTTGCTGCTCAGCAGCGCTGCTGGCTACGTCAACCTCTTGCTTCCTCGCCGAGACCGTTTGTCTCAAGAGCGCGAATTTGTTGTATGAGTACAAATACCTATAATAAGCCTGCACGACATCAGTCTGCAGCTGCTTAACTTGCTGAGCTACCTTCTTGTCGAGCGCTACCGGCTTAAAAATTGCATCAATCTGTCGTTGCGATGCACTTAATGTCCCTTTGGTTGCTTCATTGGGCAGCCCGACATCCACTTTCGCCATGTCCTGAGCGATTTTGTCGTCCTTCTCCATCAGCCTCTGAATCGGAGAATTAGCCAATGCACCTTTCCAGAGCACCTTCAAATCGTCTCGCTGCTTGTAAGGCGAGCGTGAATCCATACCGGTCGGTGTAATCGGAACGAAATTGGCAAGCTTCCTGCTGCGACCGGACGAATCATCGCCGCCGGTATCGGAGCTAACCTTGCCGCCCTGCCCGAAGAGCCCGCCTGCCGGTCTCGCCGGTGCAGCAGCAGCAATCTGCTGGGGCGGCGGCTGCCCATAAGGATTGGCATATGGATTGGCGTAAGGATCCACAGGCGGCTGCCCATAAGGAGCGATCGAGCCGGTAACCGACACCGCCGGTGGTGGTGGCACCAGACCGCCGGGGGATGCTCCGGGCGGTGGCGGCGGCACGGCCCCGCCATAGCCACCATAGGAGGCGACCGGCGGCGGTTGCGGTGCAGCCGGAGCTTGCTGCCCGCCGCCGAACGGCCAGAACGGAAACGGATTGCCGCCACCGCTATTAGCATTCGGGTCAGGCTGCTGCATCTGACCGGCCGCGGCCTGGTCTGCCGGAGGGGCAAAAGGAGCCTGCGAAACCTGAGGCAACACGCTGCCCGAAGCATTACTCATCGATCCGAAGCCGGCTTGAGCTTGCTGAGCTTTCATCGCCTCCTCAGCCAGCCTTTGCTGCTCTGCTTGCTTAGCCGCTTCTTCCTCGCGAATCTTCTCAACCATGCCCGGGTCTGCATGCGGTCGCATAGCGCTCAGCACTCCACCACCGGCCGATGGTGTCGAAGGCAGCTGAGCATTTGGATCAACCGGATTATTGGCGCCCTGTTGAGCGCACCCAGT
The DNA here is from genome assembly GCA_964607945.1 of uncultured Candidatus Obscuribacterales bacterium. GTDB lineage: Bacteria > Cyanobacteriota > Vampirovibrionia > Obscuribacterales > Obscuribacteraceae > JAGVKB01. Next base: position 11,660 of record CAZSNX010000043.1, on the reverse strand, counting down.
TAACGCGAAAATGACTATTAGCCCAAGACCAAATCGATTCATCTTATCCTTAGAGTCAGTACTAGTGTTTAAGCAAGTGCCCCCTGACACTGGTTTCCGTGCGACCCGAGCTGCCACCGTACCCGGAACCGGAGCCCGAGCCGTAACCTCCGCTGTAGCTGGCAACCGGAGCCGCTGCTGAGTTGCCCGCCGAGCGTCCGGCCGGTGCCCCGCCCATCGCGCGGGGAGCCCCTTGCGCTCCCATCGGCACACCCTTTTGTTGATTCATCAATTTGCCTAAAACGCCAGTGTTGAATCCGCCCGGCAGATTGCCGGCTGGAGTCTTGAGTGATCTCATGTTGCTGTTTTCCGGTCGACCGAGCATTGCTTTCGGTAGCGAGCGCATGCTGGCCGGCGCATTGCGAAATCCTTGATTAGGCCCACCCAGCTGAGTTTCAGCGGCAGTCGGCGTGCTGCCTGGTCCGCCACCGGCCAGCGCTCCGGCGCCGCCGCCGCCGCCGCCGCCGGCCGGCATGCCTGGTCCGGGCGGGAGGTCAACAGTGCCTGCGGCTTCCGGCGCTTCACGGAAATCTCTGATTACCGGCCTGTCATCGATGATTTGATACTCTCTGGGAGCCACATACCAGTGACTTTTCTCCAGCAAGTCCTTGCGGACCCGCTGAGCATGTGCGGGAGCCGCCAACGTAACTCCGGCAACGCCTAACAACAATCCAACTGCCAATAACCTTTTCATTTCAAACTCCTTCTTCCCCCGGACCTCAGCCCGAACAGATCCATTTAGTTAGAAGCGAATACCCGCCATTCCCCCCACGGAATTGAGCGGCTTCTTTATTGCTCTTACGGCCGATTTGCCGAATTTACCGGCAGCAGATTTCTGCTTTGCCTTGTATGCGAACTCGTCCTCCGGTAAGGACAAATCTTGAGTAGTAGCCTGATTGACAGTGACCGGCTGCGGAGCATCTGGCGCCTGTGTTTGCTCTTGGCGATCGTTCAACTTCGGCTCCTTGCCAAGGTTTTTCAGGTCTTTGGACGTAGCTCCGCTGTACGCAGGTGGTGACATGCCCGGAGCGCCGCCGGTATTGCTGTTGAAATAATCCCCGCCACCGCTCTGGCCAGGAGTCCGTGCCTTGTAATACCCTTGTCCCTGCTTTTGAATTGGAGGTGGTGTAATTGCTTTGTAGTAGCCGTGGCCACCGCCGCCACCGCCACTGCCGCCAGACATGCCGGGCGCGGGTTCACCACCGCCCCCGCCCGGCTCGTTAGGGTTTCCTTGTGAATTCCCCTTCAAGTATGCTCCGGGAGCCACATGCCCATAGTGCTGGTGGAATGTCGGTGAGGCTCCGCCACCACCACCGCCGCCGGCACTGCCACCGCCGCCACCACTCCAGCCGCCTCCGCCGCTGCCGCCTTTCCAGCCACCAGCCGATGCGATCGGCAAGTCGAGCCGGTCGGGCAGAGGCGGAAAACCAGCGGGTGGAACAGGCTCATCGGCTGCAATCGGCTCAATACTGATATCTGGTCGTTTGGGCGGTGGCGTTAATGGCACTACTACTGAAACTCCGGCTCCGCCGCCACCGGCAGCCTGCCTAATTTGCGGGCGCCCGAGCACGTCCGGTCTCATGTCTGAATAACCGTGCCGCCACGACTGACCGGCCTCTGTGTACTGGTTATCCCCAGGCGTGCGCACACTCTTGCTCATATTGACGGGCGGCAATTGCGCAAGACACGGCAGTACCTGCGCGCCCGATAACAATATCAACAATGCGGCCATTCCTGGCGCATATTTGGCGTTCACTTGCAACCCCTCCGGCGAAACGTGCTGTACGGCCCAGCACAAAACCCCGAATATTTTAGTAAGAACTAGCTACAGAACAGACTTGGGGCGGTTTTGCACTTAATACAAGTCTATCAGATGAGGTTATATTAATCTCCTATAACTTAACTGATCCGCTCCGGCCAGCGAAGTGACTAATTTTTAATTGTTTAAACCGCGCTTGTCAAGACGTTTTTACCCTGGATGGCAAGAAAATGTAATCCAGACAACAAAACTCCCGGCTTACGGCGCAGAAATTCGATTCAAGATGGAACAAACCAAGAGGAAGCCGAAAAGCTCACTACTAGTTAGAATGTACAAATAGTTAGAATGTACAAGAGGAAGGGGGAACACCCTTGCCAGCCTGTCGTGCACCTGGTTGCAATCGAGTGATGGATCGAAACCAAATTACTTCTCTGCGTCCGCCGCTGATCGCTTGCGCTCTGCTTTTGGCATTTTCCCTTTCGATTCAAGCTGGCGAAGCGGCTAAACGCCGGCGCTCTTCCGGAGGAGGCGGCGGCGGAGGCGGCGGCGTGATGCTGCAAACACCCGATCCCCATACAGCCGTAGAACACAACAACCGCGGCGTCGAGCTCGGCTCTAAAGGTTTATGGCCGGATGCGATTCGAGAAGCCGAGACAGCTCTTCAAATGGACCCCTGGAATCCGGAATTCAAACAAAACCTCTCCGGCGCTCATCTGCGTTACGCCAATGACCTGCTCAAGCGCGGCAAGACTTATGACGCCGCTATCCAGTTTAGACGCGCCATGTATGTAGACCCTTCAAACAGCCCGGCTGATGAAGGTTTGGATGAATGCATCCGCCGCAACAAGAAAAATCCGGACGATTACGCCTATCGAAGGAATCTGGCCGAGTCCGCCGACGAGAATCAAGATTACAAAACAGCAGTTGTGGAATGGCGCAAATGCACAAAGATGCGCGATGACGGTCCGACTCACGCCGGTCTCGGCTATTGTCTCTTAAAAGTCGGCTATGACAAGGAAACAGTCGAAGGATTTTCCGAGCTGCGCATAGCAGCTGGCAAGACTTGGGATTACAAGAATAACGATGAACTGAGACGGCAACTATCAGCCTGCCACGCCAAGTTAGGCGATATTTTGAAGGAGTTCGCATTCAAAGCCAAAGAGCGCGGCTCTGGCACGGTCGGCTTGAAGCGCTTGCTCAATGCCGGTATCGAATATAGAAGAGCTGTCCAAGTCAATCCAGCAAACACTGATGCGGCCAGAGGATTGATTGAAGTGTCACGCGAAGCGGTAGCGATCAATCCATCTTTCGACAATCACTTGACTCTTGGCGCAGCTTACCTTCTCATCAATGATTTCGAGCATTCCAAACAAGAGTTCGAATCTTGCTGGAAACTTGATTCGCGACGCACAGAGTTGCCGACCGCCCAAAAGGCATACCACTTAGCAGTCTCGCTTTATGCCAAGGACTCCCCCGAGATGCTGGCTAATACTGTTGAAAAGGTTACCAAGGCCACTCAAAAGGATCCCAAAGACGCTATGTGGTGGTATGTGCTAGGTCGAGCCCGCGAGACTATGTACGAGAAATCCGGCTCTGACAGCGACAAAGAAGCTGCTGTCGCCGCCTACCAGAACGCTGCTTCCATCAATCGGTATATCTCGAAAGATTTGGAGCCGGGCATCCGCAGGCTGACCGGACAAGGTCCGGAGGTAGCAGCCGGTCAACCCGGAGCAAATCCGAAAGGTCCGAAGCCAGGACCAGGCGACAAGCCTGCTGCACCGGCTCAACCTGAAAAAGTTGACGACACCGCCAAGCGCGCGCTGGCGTTTGCACCAATTGAAAAGAAGCTCAATACGGGCGACGTTACCGGTGCACAATCGGACTTGAACAGCTTGCTGGAGAAAAATCCTAAGGATGGCAGGGCCTGGCTGTTGCTCGGGCATAGTTACGAAAAGATGCAAACGCCGGATCTGGACCAAGCGATCGTCGCCTATCGCCAAGCCGCGCTGTTGAAAGAACCAGGAGCCGATGACGCCCTGGAGTCGATCAGCTCTTCTCGGATTGCACCGATGCTGGCTGAATCCGAAAAACAGATTCAATCAAACAACCTCGTGCAAGCGGCTGCCAGTCTGCGCGAAGCAATTAGTATCGCGCCGCATAAACCGATGCTCTACGAAAAGCTCGCCGACGTACTACAAAAAATGGGCGACAAAGAAGAAGCAGCTAAACTGTTGAAAAGGGCTGACAAAATAAAACATCCGGACGCAGAGAAGAAATGACGGTCAAGTGGTCGGTAGCAGCTATTAGAAAATATAAGCTCGCCAGACATTGGGCGCTGAGCGGAGCGCTTGCTTGCTTGGCGATTGCGGCTTTGGCTGTGACTTACACACTGCCGGCCACTGCCACCACCATGGCCGATGCCGACAATTTCCTGCTCGAAAATAAGTACAAAGAAGCGGAAGAAGCCTATCGCGATCTTCTCGACGAGGACGAAACCGGCGATGCTTACGCGGGTCTGGCTGTTTCCTTAGCGAAGCAATCCTGGCCGGCCAAAATCCTGGAAGCGGAAAAGATACTGCGCCAGGCCAAGCAAAAGTTTTCAGACAATCCAAACGTGATTGCAGCTGCCGGTTATGTTTCATTCATTCATTCCAAAACGGTTGCTTCACCAGCCAAGCGCGACCTCTACCTCGAGGCAGCAGAAAATTTTTGCCATAAGGCCACCAAAGCGAATCCGGACATTTTGATTGCCCAACAGACGCTCGGGCTGGTCAAGATGGCTCAGGACGATACCGAATCGGCGATCGAACCTTTGAAGAAAGCAGTGGCGATCGCCGAGAATCCGGTCAACCTCACACTTCTGGCTCAGGCTCAATTGAAAGTCGACCCGAAAGACAAAGAAGCATCGCCGCTAGTCGACAAAGCTTTGCAGTTGAAAGCCGATTATTATCCGGCTCACCTCCAAAAGGCGATCATTTTAACCAATGCCGGCAAGCACGAAGAAGCTTTCATGGAGTTGAAAGGCATACCTCATCAATATCGGACACCCGACTATCACCAGGTTGAAGGCGATATTTACCGAAAGCAAGGAGATGGTCCGGCTGCGCTTGCCTGTTGGCGCGAAGCAATTCGGCTCGAACCGCATAACCCGGAAGCTTACAAACGGCTGGCCGAATACTATGCCATGCGTGGCGACGGCGAGCTGGCAATCTCCGAATTGCACAGCGCATTGGAGATTCTTCCCAATGACATGCCGCTTCGAAGTAGACTGGCCGAGCTGGCTCTTCGGCAGGATAAACTAGATGTGGCCGAAACCGAATATCGCACAATTTTGGCTTCGCAACCAGACGATCCCAGCGCATTGTTAGGGCTTTCCCGCGTTTATTTCCGCAAGGCCCGCAAGGAAGGTCAGTATCCGCCCGGCTGGCAACAGCTGATGGATCAACTGCAAACAGTAGTTACCGAGCAAAACGTACAGGGCAAGGTTTTCAAATCAGGAACAAAAGATCTCCATGAGAACATGGAGCTCAACGAAGGTGAGAAAGCGCTGGCGCAAAATCGTTTCCGCGAGGCTCGGCAACACTTCTCTCAAGTGATCAATTCGCACCGAGATGACCCTTACAACTTACTGACTCTTGGTGAGCAGGCTTACAACGATGGCGATCTCAAATCAGCCGAACAAGCTTACACGTATGCAAAGGAGATTCCGGAAGTACAGTCGCGAGCAGAACAAGGCTTGAGCAAGATAGTCACCCAGCGCAATGAGGCCGCTCGTCAGACGAAATTGGGCGACGCCACAAGACAGATTCCGGAAGTCGCAGTCGATCATTACAAACAGGCGCTGATAGCCGATCCCCAGTATCCAAATGCGTACTACGGATTGTTTACCCTGTTTGGTCGAGCCAAGAAACCGGATGCCGAACAGGCCGATAAAGCTATCAATTACGCGCTCGCTTTTCTGGAAGCTTCCGACGAATCCAATCCGCAGCGCAAAGAGGTAGAGATTGACCTCGACAAGCTGAAGAAAAGAATAGACAAAGGCAAAGGCAAGAAATAAGAAATAGTAGAATCGTGTGAAGATAGAATCATGCGGTACGGGGAAAATATTGTTGACAGTCCGATTGCACGAGGACACAGAGCATGGACCCGAATAAGATGAGAGGAAATAAGAGGGACGATTCCTCGCGGCGAGGGACCAGATCTGGACAGGGCTCCCAGGACGACGATCTGGACATGAGCCCAGGCAACTATTCACCGGGTCGAAGCAGTTCCAAACCGGCAGCTGGCCGCCCCGGCAGTCCGCGCAATATTCAAGAAACCCAGGCCTGGCAGCAATCACAAGCCGGTCTGAAGAATATGTGGACCAATTACAAGCGGGTCCTCAAATCATCCTGGCAAAAGATGCCTCGCGTCGATCAAGAAGCCTTGATCACCAGACTCTGCCAAATAGTGACTATCGGCGTCAGTATTCTCGTGCTCATGTTCTTCTATGGATTCCTGCCTAAATTGATAGCTATTTTTGCCGTTCCCGGTGTTCTTATCTTATCCTTCTGGGCCGGTACCAAAGTGGTGGCGCCGATTATCACCGTGCAATATGACCAATACCTGAACAAAGAGTTTTAGCGGTGAAGGTCAGCTTGAATAAGGAGGCGCTAAAATTTGCCGGTGGCGCCATAATAGTAGCAGCCGCAGTCTGCGTGATGCTGCCCGATCTGGTCAGGTACGTGGCAGGACTGGGGAGGTTGGGTATTTGGATAGCCGGTGTGCTTATCTTGGCTTGGTTGCTGGCAAGCGTCAAAGTGCGCCTGGGAACACTGTCTACCCCAATTTCAAAATCAGCACAGTCCGTTCAATCGGCATCAGCGGATGACGAAACACAGAGCCCGAGCTCCTGAGGACCCCGACATGAATGGTTGGATTGCAACTGAGAACCGAAAGCTAATCGTCTTATTGCTGTCGCTTGTACTGCCCAATTGCGCTGCATCAGTGTCGGCGCAACGAAATACCAATCCCGATGCCTACTACCGCGCCCCTTCCACCATGCACGGCAAGACAGTCGTTCTGCCGGTCGGAACCACTTTCGAAGGCAGGATGGACAGCAATGTCGGTTCGCGCATCAGCCACCAAGGCGAGCGCTTCACCATCACACTTTCTGCGCCCGTGCTTGCCAACGGCGTCGATGTAATCATCCCAGCCGGCTCACAAGTAGTCGGAGAGGTAGTTGAGGCAATTCCGTCGAGTCGACTGCCGCGCGAGAAGAATATGCCCAAGCCAAATGGCAAACTCCGCGTCCAGCTGAGCGGATTGCACACCCCGGACGGCATGACTTATCCGCTTGTTGCATCGATGGCCGGCGAAACCATCCAAATGGGACGTCGCTCGATGAATAACCCGAATCTCGGCGGCGGTGTTGCCTACATGGGCTCAGCCGCAGGGTTTGAAGCGGTGGCGCCTGGCATGTCGGACAAGTATCGAGGGCGTGGCGGGCGCGGTCCCCAGGTGGTGACTAAACAGCAGATGATGCGCGATGCCATTTACGGTATGGGTTCAGGCAATCCGATGGAGCGCATGGCCAAACCGACAATTCGGTCTCTGGTCAAGCGCGACCACGATCTCTACATAGACAGCGGCTCTCCGATCACAATTAGAATGGATGCTCCGTTTAAAATTGGTGTCAATCCGGTCAATCCCGGCGAGGTCGTTGGCGGACAGGAAAGCGACTCGCCCGAGCCCTTCCCGGGAGACAGCAGCTCCGGGCGCCGTTTCAGTCCAACCAGAAATCCGGCTGCGCTGGAAGGACCAAGCGCCTTTCCCGGCGACACCAGCAGTGGTGGCAGCCCCGGAGCTGACGCTGCCACCCCCGCAGCGCAACAACCCCCGCAAGCTGCACCGGTCGAGCAACCAAGCAGCAATAGCAACGCAGACAATTTTTGAGAGCGGCTCTGGCCGAAGACCGGCAAATGCCGCCGACGGTCTGAAACAGACAATCAGGTTGCCTCCCTCAACTGATTAAGAGGACAAACTACCGGGAGCAGGGTCTGCCAGTACGCATTGGTGCTCGCACGGGCCAGGACGATAACAGCAAACGCTCCAGCCGACCGGCTTGAGGTCGCAGGCAGCACCTCGCAATTTTCCAAACAAGCTAATACAATACTAGGGCTATGGACCGTACAGATAGTCATAAGTCACTACCATTTATCTTGGCTATTACCGGGGCGTCAGGCTCTGTGTATGGACTGCGCCTTTTGCAATATCTAGCCGAGATCGATCACCCAGTCGAGCTGCTTGTGTCAAAAGCCTCGATTAGAGTGATGAGCGAGGAGTCCGACCTCCATTTAGGCGAAGATTTGAAATCCGGTCTGCTCGACTATCTCGGGTTGCCGGCCGGCGCCCCGGTTAATCTTCATAGTTTGAACGACTATGGTGCGAGCGTGTCGAGCGGGTCTTATCGCACGCGCGGGATGGCGGTGGTTCCCTGCAGCCTGGGCACGCTCGGTGCGCTCGCCAACGGACTGACGGAGAATCTCATTCATCGCGCCGCAGCAGTCTGCCTGAAGGAGAAGAGACCGCTCCTGGTGCTAATTCGCGAGATGCCGTTCGGGCACATTCAATTGAAAAACATGCTTGCCTTGTCCGAGGCCGGTGCTGTTGTTGCAAGCGCCTGCCCCGGCTTTTATCACCGTCCGCAAACCATTTCAGATCAGATCGATTTTGTCGTCGGAAGAGTGCTCGATCAATTCGGATTCGAAAACAGCCTGTTTAAGCGTTGGAAGGAAGCATCCAAGCCGCTTCCGGTTCCCGGACTCAAGTTGAGCTGAAGGCATGACCGACTCCACTAGTCTGTTTTCAGTCGGCAAGGTCGTGGGATTCCACGGTCTCTCTGGGGAGCTGAAAGTCCGCCCAGCCACTAACAGTCCGGACCTGCTGCTGTCCATCGAAGCGGTTACGATTCGGCTTGCATCGGGCCGGGAGCTTGCGGCCGAAGTCCTGAGAATCCGCCTGGACAAAAGATTGTTGTTCGTCACTTTAGCCGGATACAAAGATCGCACGTCTGTCGAATTCCTCTTGGACGCGGAGCTTTTCGTCGAAAGGGAACAGCTTGCACCGCTCGAAGAAGAAGAATGGTGGGTGACAGACCTGATCGGGCTCGCAGTGTACACCACTGCCGGAGCACCGGTAGGTTCGGTCGTTAGTATCATAGATGGTGGCAACCAGATTCTCGAGATTAGACCAGACGGAGCCGATGAAGAGGGAACTATCTTGATTCCCTTCGTCAAGCAACTGGTGCCGAAAGTGGACCTTCCGGCCCGCCGAATTGAAGTGGTCGCGCTACCAGGACTGTTGGACCCCCAATAAGTTGATCAAGCCGGCACAAACTGATCTAGCTCAATCGGCATTGGTACCGCTTTCCTCTCCCGCTGAATCAGCGTTGCCGGTAGCCGGCTCTACTTTATCCGAGCCGCCCTCGGCCGCTGCGCTCTCCAGCTGCTTAGCATCGTCACTCTTGCCCTCTGCTTTCAGGCACTCGATTAGATCTTTTGTCGCTTGTTTCTTTTCGTCAGCAGTGGCCGAATCAGAACGATTGCGGTAGGCACAGATCTCGCGATAGATCGCTTCGGCCTTTTCAAACGAATTGACTCGCTCATAGCAAATCGCCAAATTCCTCGCCCGGTCGGAGCCTGCATCGCTGTGTATCGATTCTCCTCGAATCTTACGCGCCTGCTCGGCCGCCTCGATCGACTCTTTGTATTTCTCCTGAACCAGGTAGACATCGCTCAACCCTTCGAGCGCGGAGGCCGTTCCGCTGACATCCTGGCGCTTTTTCCGCATCGCGATCACCCGCTCGTAAAGCGCAATGGACTCTGCGTACTTCTTATCCAATCGCAAGCAATATGCCATCTCTCCCAGGGTGCGAGCAAGGTGCGGACTGTCCGCCGACAAAAGCTTTTCTTGCAGTGACATTACTTTCTGCAGTAACGGCATCGCCTTTTGCTCCTGATTCTGGTTGTAGTAGCTATCGGCCAAATTCGCCAGCACTTCTACATATTCCTTGCCGTCCCGCTTTTCCGAGCCTTCCAGTCCAGCTTTCAAGCGCTCGTACAGCGGGATGGCCGCCGCATAATTCTTTTGATAGTAATAGTGACCGGCGCTAACCTTGAGTCCTTCCAGGCTTCCTGCCGACTGCCAGATCCATCCCAGATATAGGATTAGGCAGACAACGCAGATAGCCGCAAGCTCAGTGATCAACCAGTGTGGCTTTTGGTCCATGCCGTCAAGTTTAACACTTGATCCAACTTGAAGAGTCGGTAAATGCGGATTTTGTTGGCACCGGCCAGCTAGCAGTTAATCGAAGTAAACGACCCTTTGACTGACCTCACCGCTGAGCTTAAGCTACTTTCAGCGCGCCTGCCCAGGGCATTATCTAAAGCATGTGAACCAACCATTCCACCACCCAGTATCATGAGCGGTATCGCGACCATCGGCATTCTTCTTTCAGCGAACCTCACGGCTAGCGCCCGACCGAGGAATGCACCACTGGCAGTGCCCAATTCAAATCCGGACCAGTCGACGCAGACACGTCCGAGCCGGCCCACACCGTGTTCGGCACCTTGCGCGAAGGCACCGTCAAGATCGTTGGCGACAGCAAGCAATCCAACCGCACCGAGCACCGGCCCGCCTCGCATCAGAAGTCGACCAGTCTTCGTTTCGCCGAGCCACCGACCGAGCGATGACGCGGCGGGCCGCATCCCTGGCTTTGCAGCTCTCATGCTCTCGGCTAATTCGGCATCGCCGGTGATCGCCCCAATCTGCTTTTCCAAGCCAGTGTTTATGTCGAAGGCACGAACCCGCCCATTTGCCGGATTGTAGATATCCTTACCGAAAGTTTCGGCGATGTAATGATTCACAAAAGCGGTGGCTTCCTGTCGGCTCAAAGTGGAGAACGAACCGTATCTGTCTCCCGATTTGCCCCAGGTTTCGTGGATGAACGCGCCAAGATTTCCCCGCTGCAGGGCTGCCTTAAATCGAGTGTTGGTGATGGTGCAATCGCCAATTTGATCGGCAACGTGCAACTGCGTAAGAATTGCCCGCGTCTCGGTGGCGAGCATTCGCCTAGCCAGCGTTCTTTGCTCTTCAAGACTGAGATTTTGCCAGTTGCCTGGATGATCGCGCAGAATACCATCTTCATGCCCGAGTTCATGCGCCACTAAGGTCGCTACACCTTTCGGAGCATCGGCCGTGCCAAAGGCAGCGGCGACCATGTTGGCCAAACTAACAACTTTGTCGTTGATTGCAATTCGCTTAACGGCCTGCCCATCATGGAGATCCCAGTGATAGCCACCGAGACTGAACATCCGTCCGATCCGCTCGACCTTCCCCGCTTTGCTCAACTCCCAGAGAGGGTCATTGTAACCAAGCCTTCCGACACTCCAACCGCAGGCCTCGAGTTTGGCCATCCGCTCCACAAGCTGTTCGCCCACCGGACCGGCTTTCGCCAGAGACTGGCGCCAGGAGCGCTCATCGGCCACGAGGGTGCCTTTCAATCCCAGATATGCAATGCGACCGGTGAGCGCCCTAAGATATGGGTCCAAGTCCGCGCCGCAGTTGAAGAAGTATCTCGGCTCCTCCTTTCCTTCCGTCCTCGCCGCCGCCTGTTGCCGCTCAACCGGACGGGCGTTTTCGCCAGGCGGCTCGGTCTTGCTGTCGGATTCGCCAACGATGAATTGTCGAAACCAGCTCTGTCTGGAGATCAGCTCATTGAGCTCCAGATCAGCAGCGATTCCCACTTTCTGTCTTTCTTCCCGCGGCTCGAGTTGCACCGGGAGCAGGCGGAGGTCATCCTGTCTGCCGTCCGGGCGGTGGA
>CAZSNX010000042.1:0-16300 GCA_964607945.1 uncultured Candidatus Obscuribacterales bacterium | reverse complement strand
CTTGAAGTTTTACGGCATAGTCGGTCTGCCTGGAGAGACGGACGAAGATCTAGACGAGACTATCGGCTTATTGCTGAAGCTCAAGAAAGCTCACAAGCGATTGCGTTTCGTATTTGGTTGCAGTTCTTTCGTGCCGAAAGCCCAGACACCTTTTCAATGGTCCGGTCGCTGCCGGCAGTCGGCGGCAAAATTGGAGTATCTGCGCAAGCACATCGCCAAGGCCGGCATTGCGATGCGTCCGGAAAGTCACAACTGGAGCGATATTCAAACGTTGCTTTCGCGCGGCGACAGGCGGTTGTCGCCGGTGCTCCTTTCAGTGGCGGAGGGCAAAGGCAACCTAGGTGCCTGGCGCGCCGCTTTACGCAATCTGCCTGCGGGATGCCCGGACGAGGACTATTACGTGTTTCGCAATATCCCATATGACGAGACTTTACCTTGGTCCCACCTGATTGACCAGCCCAAGATTGGCATGCTGCTCAAGCACAGCGAAACCGCAGAAAAGCTGGCAATAGGAAGTGCCGACCGATAGAACGGTGGACCGCTTTCGGTCATGCTGGAACCGACAATTGAATCTATGAAATAATTGCATGCAGGTTCGCCGACAGTTCGCCTTAGGCGGGGCGCTTATCTGTTTACATCCAAATTGCCGACAGGAGTTGCGCGTGGAAAAGCTTCATGAACTGGATCAACTGGTGGCACCGATTCGCGACGACCTGCTTTCAGGTGCAGCCGAAATCGCCTTGAGAGCGATCACGGCTTTTCAGACCATGCTGCAAGGCACCGAAAACATGAGCGTCAAAGAGGTCGAACAACGCTTGATAAGCACTGCTCACGCCTTGACTGAAGCGCAACCGGCGATGGCTCCGCTCTTCCATTTGAGTAATAAGGTGCTGCTCGCCATAAGGGGAGCCAAAACAGTCGCTGAAGTTCACGAGAAATGCCAGGAAGCACTCATGAAGTTCGAGAAGCAGCTTTGCGAAAGCGCCGAAGCGATTGCGGATCTCGCCTTCGAACTCATTCCACCCGGCGAGCTGGTATTCGCTTATTCCTTCAGTTCGACGGTTGTAAGCGCACTGGTTAACGCACGAAGCAAAGGTCGCTTCTTTCGAGTGGTCTGCACCGAAGCTCGTCCGGCGCTGGAAGGAAGAAAGTTTGCTACGATGCTGGCTGCCGGCGGGATAGAAGTCATGCATACTTTCGACAATGCGCTCGGTCTGGTGCTTCCGCAATGCCGGGCTGCTTTTATGGGACTGGATTGCTTGGGCCGTCCCGGTGTGGTCAATAAAGTTGGCTCATGGCCTTTGGCGATGGCTTGCAAGGAGCTGAACATACCGATGTATGCTCTGTGTGGAACTGAGAAATTCGTTGACGACGAGCGTGTGTTCGAATTCGAGAAGCATGACCGCCCGGGCGAAGAAGTCTGGGAAGATGCACCCAAGGGCGTTCGAATATTAAATCGGCAGTTCGAACTGATACCGCTCTCCTGGCTTTCGGGTATTGTCACCGAAAACGGCATTCTCACCGAAAAGGACATCGGCAATTATGTTTCAAAACTCGAGGTCCATGAGGCGCTCAAGCTGGAAAGCTCGGCATTTCTTTAAGCAGGACGAACAATGCCAAAGTCTCACAAAGCAAGTTATCTGTTGTTTGCCCTGCCAGCCAGTATCGCTCTGGCTGTCGGCTTGGGAGCTAACGAAGGCGTCCAAGCAAAGCTAGGCGAAAGCTATCAGTCCTATAAAACGAAGGTGGTTCAGTCCTGGACGCCGGCAGCCGAGGACACCAACGCTAAAAGTTCGAATTATCGATTCACATTAAAGGTCGCTCCGGAGCAGGAAAATGCCTCATCCGGTTACGCTGCCGGTCTGACCATTACGGTCGTCAACGGCAAAATCACGGGGCAGTCGATGGCGATTAGAACAGGCAGCAACCAGATGGTCGGGGCGGCGATGGCTACAGCGCATGGCTTTGCCTTCGCCTACGAGTCGATCGGCAAGATAATGCCGAAGGAAAAGGCCAAGACCGAAGCCGAGTTTAAGGCATTCTCGGAGGCGGTCGGTCAAGCCTTCATGGGCAAACCACAAAATATTAGATATCCCGGTTTCAACAGCTTGATAACAGTTGCTCGGGACAATATGGGCAATCTGATCATCGCCGCCACTCCCGCAACGCCGATCGGACAGCCCAGCAGTCCAGATAAGTCGACCGCCAGCGGCTCCGTCAACAAGTCGGGCTCTACGAAGTAATCATTCAGTCGGGCTGATGAATTTTAAGCTCTGCGCTGTCGCAGGCAGCCTCACTCTGTTTAGTTCATCGAAAATGATCTCTCGTTGTGAAATCTATCGGCTGAACGCTCATTGCCAGTGCATGACAGACACAATGGTAGATCTTCGAAATGCATTAATAGATGCGCAAAATGCTTGCTATGGCGCATTGCGAAGTTGTCGACACAATACAATTCGGAGATTATTGCTCGCACGTTTGTAGAAATGGGGGTATAACAAGGATATGGAGGAGGCTTTATGCAAGCACAAGTCACAGAAGTCTCGTCGCGTCCGGTACGTAAGCGTACTTCCAAGAAACCCGCTGTCGCAGCGCTGGCAAACTGCCCGGTAAATGGGGCCGGTTGGTGTCCTTATCCGTTCTCACCGGCACAGCTCGAACGCCGCCTTCGGCAGAAGCTCGAATCAGAATCAAGTTCAACAACGAGTGAGGTTTCTTCTCGCCCGACCAGAACGCGAGCAATCAGCGCAAAGTCTAAATAGGCAGACGCAAAATTGACGAGCCGATACAAGCCGCATTGTTGCGACTTGTGGCTTTGGGTCAAAAATCGCTGGATGCCTTGTTTCGATCGGGCCGTCAATTCATATTGGTCGCCAAATCAGGTCTTTCATTGCTTAGAGAACCGGTCCCTGCACTTGAGTTGACTGCCACAGGTAGTCTTCAATCCGTCCGGCCGAAGCTTCGGATTGATACGCATCAAGCAAGCGGATGATATAAGGTTGCAGCTTGAGATTGATTCTGCCAAGCCTGTTTGCCACATCGAAAGTTTGTGTGGATAACTGGCTGGCGCCTTGGGCCGGCAGTGCAGAGAGATGATCCGACAGTCGCAAACAACGTTGCTCGCAAATTCTCATTGCGATATACATGCGCATCGCATCACGCAGTAAATGCGGACTGTCCTTCAATTTACCGGCAGAGGCCACGGCCGGATAAGTCTCATCACGACAAAGCTCAACCTCTCGGTCGAAACGGCGAAACTCTCGATTGTCAGTAATCAAATCAGGCAGCTTCGAACTGGTCACCCGGAGCACATCTTTTGCCTTGCCAAGGACATTCAACGCTTCACCAAGCAGCGCCTGGACATCCTGCTTGCTATAGGATGGCGCAGGCACGCTTTGCGGCGGCTGAGCCGGAGTCGTGCCTGCACCGGGACTAGCTGCGCTGCTCGAGGCCGCCGAGCTGTCAAGCCCGGCGGCGGGCTCAGCCGCCCACCCGGCCGCCGGCCAGAAAGTAAGCGCGGCCGATAGCGCGGAGACTAGTCCTGTGCGCTTGATAATCGACATGATAAAACCTCTCTCCATTGGCCGACTATTGTATTTGATCGTCTGCCAGCCGAACACCGCCGACAACGCGCCTGGCGCTATAATGACCTTCCTTGGTCCATGTCTGCCAACCAGGTTACCAGCGAGCTTATGGCAAGCAGCTCTCATTCAGGCGAAGCTAAGCACGCCGGCACTCTTACAATTGTCCGGGCAAGCTTTTGTCACCTTGTTTCAAACCCACTCGGCACACCGGACGATTCTGATGCGCTTGAATCTTACGATGACGGCGGGCTGGTTTTTGACAGCAGCGGTCGCATTCTAGAGCTGGGAGAATTCAAGCAGGTCTTATCAGACTATCGGCAGGCAAGAGTTGTAGACCACAGCGGCTCGATTGCCATTCCCGGTTTCGTCGACTGTCATATTCACTTACCGCAGGCCTTGATGATTGGCGCCTTCGGCGAAGAGCTTCTGGATTGGTTAACCAGACACACTCGACCGGAAGAGACTAAGTATAAAGATCCGGCTTACGCCTTAAATGCTTGCAAGATTTTTTTCGAGCAGGAGATATCGCACGGCACCACAACGGCAGTAATTTTTGGTCCGCATTTCCGGGAGGCAATTGAGATTGCCTTTGCCGAAGCGGAGCGGCGCAACTTTAGAGCAATTTTGGGCTTGACTATGGAAGACCGGGACTTGCCGGCTGAGCTTGCCATGCTACCGGAGACAGCCTATGCACTCTCCAAGCGCCTGATCGAAAAATGGCACGAAAGAGGCAAGCTCCGTTATATCGTAACCCCGCGCTTCGCGCTGACTTGCTCTCCGGAGATGCTCGCTGTTTGCAAGCGCCTACTTTCCGAATTTCCGAGCGTTTACTTCCAGACGCATTTGAATGAAAACCACCGCGAGATTGAACGCATAAGCGATGTCTTTCCCAACGCAAAGAATTATTTGGACGTTTACAACCAGTTCGAACTACTGGGACCGCGTTCGTTCTTTCATCACTCGATTTATTCAAGCGACAGCGAGATCGACTTATTAGCCAGCACTGACAGTCGAATCGTTCACTGCCCTTCGAGCAACATGTTCTTGGGCAGCGGCTTGTTTCCGCTCAAGAAATATCTGAACAAGGGTCTTAAAATCGCACTTGGAACCGATGTCGGAGGCGGTACCGGTTTTGGCATGCTGAAAGAGATGGGTACCGCCTACAACATTCAATCCATCCTGATGTTCGCGATGAACAGCCCAGACCTTGCAATCAAGCTGACCGGTATCAAACTGCTTTACTTGGCGACTTTGGCCGGCGCGCAGGCGCTCGGGCTGCAGGAGGAGATCGGCTCATTTCGTCCCGGACGAAAGGCAGATCTGGTCTTAATAGACCCGCGCCTGGATTCATATCTAGATGTTCGGCTGAAAAACACCAGCAGTCCGTCGGAACGCTTGTTCCTGCTGGCCGTTCTGGCAAACAAGCAAGCGATCAAGGAAGTACTGATCGACGGCAAAACCGCTTATCGCTTCGATCAAAAAGAAAATCTTCGGCATTGGGCAGAATCAGCATCAATACTCGGTCAGCACTAAATCACAAATGCAATTTGTGCGGTGTGACACGAAACTTTCACGAACGCGTCACAAGTTTCACACAACTTTCCTATAGAGTGGATTCAACAGCAACTTAGTATTGGAGATCACGCGGTGATGGATACGCGCAATCACTCGTTCGGCTCAGCACAGCCAATTAGCCCGGCCCGCCAGAATGGCGACAGAAGGGGCTTGAAGCTGGTAACACAGTGGACCACTTTCAATGACATGTTTCGAATCGCCTGCGATCAACTGGTTTCGATCCGTGAAAGCAACAGACGCGCGCCAGAAGACTTGAGCAACATTTTTCTCGATCCAAGATCATCTGAGGCGACGATCGAAAGACTGATCAGCTTATTTGAAAGATTTTACGAACAAGGCTGTATATGCGAACGCAGCGCCGATTTGCCCTATTCCTTTCCGGAAGGATCATCAAGCAAACAGTTGGGAGTTCGGCTCTTTCGGGAAGCACTGGAAGCTTTCGGGATGGCATTGGAGACGCTGGCGCTGATTCCACCTGCCGCCCTAAGTTGCTATCTTGAAAGTAAAATCGCGCAGTTTAGTCAATGCGCCGAAGAATTGCAGCAGGAGCTGACCTTAAGGAATTGGGATCCGAAAGTCAAATTGAGACTCGATGAAGCTCGCAATCAGCTGGAATTTTGTCAAACTCTAAATGATGCGTGCGTAACGCTCAGAGTGCGGTCGGTCACTATCCTCCTCAAACTGGTGCAAGCAACGGATTCGATTCAAGGCTCCGAGCTGATCGAAAGGGCCTGTGCGCTGCTCGATCAAGCAGAGCTGGTAGCACCGGCGGTAGCAGGACACCAATCAATCTCGGCGTTACGGGCCAACATACCGGTGCTCAGACACTTGCTTGCAATCGATTAACGGTAGCATCGATTTTTACGGATAGAGTCCGCGCAAACGACGCGCTTCAACGACGCGATCCAGCGCCAGCTTCCAGGCTGCCGTGCGCAGACTCACCCTTTCAATGGCGGCGGTCTCGAATACTCTGTCGCAAGCACGACTGACCAGCTCATCGAGCCGCTTATAGACTTCATCGTCGGTCCAGAATAAGCGCATCAAACCCTGCACCCATTCAAAATAACCAACCGTCACGCCCGAAGCCGCCGCCAGGACATCCGGCAGCACGGTGATGCCGCGCGACTCGAGAATGTCGTCGGCATCCGGCGTTGTCGGCGCATTGGCACCTTCGACCACAATTCGTGCCTTGATCTTACCGGCGTTGCCGGCATTGATCTGATTGGCAACTGCGCATGGCGCAAGCAGATCGCATTTCAGTTCGAGCAGCTCTTCATTGCTAACACCGTGCCCTTCCTTGTAGCCTTCGACACTGCCGACTCTGGCAATGTGCTCTTGCAAAGCCACCAGATCCAAGCCCTTCTCGTTGTACACACCACCGGTGACATCGGACACAGCAATGACATTAAAGCCGGCATCATGAAGGCTTCTAGCCACGACTGAGCCAACATTGCCCAGCCCTTGAATCACCACGCTTGGTGCATCTCCCGACCAGGAGGCATGCTTAACAGCGCGTTTGGCGCAAAATGACACGCCATGCCCGACCGCCTCATTGAAAGCGAGCGAACCTCCGATCGACTGAGGTTTGCCTGTGACCACCGAGGGCACAGTATGCCCGACATTGACACTGTAAGTGTCCATAATCCAGGACATCGTTTGATCGTTTGTGTTCAAATCAGGACCGGGAATATCTTGATTGGGACCAATCAACTCAATGATCTCCGAGGCATATCTTCTCGTTACACGCTCAATTTCGCTCTGACTGTGCTTATGCGGATCCAGCTGAATTCCCCCATGCGCTCCTCCGAAAGGCAGGTTCATCAGCGAACATTTCCAGGTCATGAGCATAGCAATCGCCGCTACTTCGCCCAGGGTGACCTGCCCGTGATAACGCAAACCTCCCTTGCCCGGTCCGAGCGCCAGATCGTAATGCACTCGATATCCGGTAAATGTTCTGACCGTCCCATCGTCCATTCTGGCCGGCACCACAACCATAAACGCTCGTTTGGGATGACGTAAAGGGGCCAGTTGATTGACATCGAGCTTTACTGTTGCGGCAACTTTTTCGAGCCGCTGCTGCATCATCAAAAAGTCGGGCGTCTCCCATTCATTGCCGTTGCCCTTGAAGAGAGCACTTTCTGACTCCTCAGACCGAGCTTCCTTTTTTTCCTTACCAGCTTTGCTGCCGGTCTTTCTTTTGTTTTCCGCTTGCGACATCGCCCCTCTGCTGCACAGGACTCACATATTTGGTTACAGCGTCAACTCCAACCAAAAGATCATAACTCGATTTGCGCTTTTATAGCCAGCCGACAGGCATCATGACCGTCTAAATCGCAATAGCAGAGTCAGGCAGTGGTCTGGCAAACCATCACAGTTTGGCTATCACCGCTTCGTGCAAAGCTTGCGCTTTCGCTTTGACCTTTTGAGAGAGGTCTTGCGCCTTGCTGCGGCTTTGCGCGCAGAATTCCTCATCTTCCAGCCCCTGAAGATTGATGAGCACATTGTAATAAGCTCCTTCAGCCGAGGCTCTCGCCATCAGTCCAGCCACACCGGCATCGCTCAAGGAGTTGGGATTCCCCTTCTCAACCATCAGCTCGGCGATTTCGACTGCCTCCAGCGCCCTCTCCATTACCGAAAGCGGCACCAGCGTTGCTTGCTTGTTTGCATCCAAAATCGCTTTCTGTCTGGCCGCTTTGTTTTGATCGCTATCTTTAGGCAGACGCCGTGCTTCGATTATCTGATTGAATGCATCGGTATCCGCATCGACTGCCTCCAGGCAGGCCGCCTTCAATCGTTGCGCGCGCACCGCGGTTTGATCCATCAAAGGCTTGAAAGAATCAAACTCCTTTTTGGCGTGCGTGAGATTGGCGACCATCGCGCTCAATCCGGCAGACAATGAGGCGCACAAGGCAGCGACACTGCCACCACCCGGCGCCGGCGAATCGGTTGAAAGCTCATCGACAAAGGCGGACACCGTCATATTCTTCAAGCGCTTACCATGCTTAGCCACTCGAAACTCGATGATCTTACTTTCGGGACTGAATGGAGTCAGCTCGGCAAGACCGAGCGATTGCACGGCGATCTGAATCAGCTCGCTGTCGGGAACGCCGGTCGAGCGTCCTTGCTTGGCAAGATAATGCCGCCCGGCCTCGAGCATCGGCTCGAGTGGAGTCAGACCGACAAGCTCGCTGCCGGTAACGCGCATTCCAAGTCGTTCTGCTTGTCTGGAGCACTCGTCAAATGCATCATGAATAGATGTCACTTTGAAATCGACCAGATTTATAGAAACCTGCGCTCGTTGATACTCATCGATGTACCAGCCTACGGCCTTGCACGCTTTCAACGCACCGGGAACCATTACCGTAGCACCGGCTGCATCCTTGACTATCTTGCCCTGTTCATCGCGCTTTGCTCGTCCGCCTTCTCTGATGCTGAAAGCGACTTCGTTTGCCAGTTTTGGCGACTTCGTATTGAGATTGACGTTATAGGCGATCAGAAACGGCCGGGCACCAATTACGGTAGCACCACTGGCGGCGTTGAATTCAGCAGGTCCAAAATCAGGCTGGAAGCAACTCTCCTTCATTCGCTCGCACAACCCCTCGTACTCTCCTTTGCGAACATCTGCAAGATTACAGCGCGCCGGAGTGCTGGCGGCTTCGGCATACAAATAGACCGGAATTCCAAGCTGGGCTCCAACCCGCGCCCCCAATTGCTTGGCAAGCTCTACGCAATCTTGCATGGTCACACCGGCAACAGGAACAAAGGGACAAACGTCGGTCGCACCCATTCTCGGATGCGCCCCTTGATGGAGGCGCATGTCGATCAATTCAGCAGCTTTGGCAATCGCTCTAAAAGCCGCTTCCACTGCCGCCTCGGGTTCACCGACAAAGGTCATGACCGTGCGATTGGTGGCCTTGCCGGGATCGACATCGAGCAGCTCTACAGCTTCGACACTTCGAATCGACTCCGCAATCGCATCCAGCACTTTCTGGTTGCGACCTTCACTGAAATTGGGAACGCACTCGACAAGCCGCATCAGCTCCTCCCTTGGCAAATGTTTAGATAGCTGGAATTTTTTTCTCCGGCTATCTTACAGTAAACCGGCGACACGCACTGTGCATCCGGTCTTAGATCTAAACGAAAAGGAGTTCAGCTGCTTGCTTCAGAAAAGCTTGAACTTGCTCTTGGGACCGTAGCAGTACCAGAGCGTCAAACCAAGCATCACAATTGCAATAGCGCCCCACAACAAACTCCAGAACGCCGCCGGCAAGAAGGTCATTGCCGCCATACTTCCGGCATCCGAAGAAGTGCTTGCGCCCAAACCGTACATTCCAAGCGAAAGCTTGGCAACAATCACGACATCTGTAAGCGCGTTGAGCGAAGTTTGCACCGCAAGAAACAGTAGAACGAAGTTGGCCAACGCCGGCTTCAATTTCAGCCCAGACCAGATCAAGCCGGCACCGATAGCCGCTCCCCACAAGAGGCTGCCGAGAGCTTGAAATATGCGGCTGAAATCTCCGAAAGTTTGCGTGACAAACAACAAACTGGACAGACTGATGGCAACTCCCATCAAAACTAGAACAGCCTTGGCTATCTTTTGATATCGTCCCAAAAATATGAGCAGGCAACCGAAGAACGCCGTGCCCAGATAACCGGCTTGGGTATAGATAAACGGCATGCCACCGGAGCAGAATGTCAATCCGCCATGCCCGCTGCCATCGGAAACAATTGTCATGCCGTGAACGGAGCCGCCGGTAGCCAAGCAGGCGACAGCATGTCCGATCTCATGCACAGCAGTGACGAAAGTTCTTACAGGAAATAGTATTCCCGTCGCCCAGGGCACATCCCAGAGCGCAATGCTGAGCCCCGACAGAACCAAAAGCCAGATCAAAGAGCTGTATCGGCCGGGAGAGCCAGCGGCAGAACCAGCTGAAATCCCCCCGAATTTGGTAAAGTCAGCCACAGACAAGCTCTCCTAATACCCTGATTTCCATTCTATGACTATTAACGGAGTTGCGGCATTAGCTGGCAAAACTTCATCTGCCTTTCCCCCGGAAAGTCAGCACCCGTTACAGCCTGATGTCATGAAAACTCGGAGAGGGTGGGATTCGAACCCACGGTACAGCTTTTGACCGTACAACTTCTTAGCAGGAAGCCGCTTTCGACCCCTCAGCCACCTCTCCACGCAAAGAGAACCAAAATATATCATACCCGGTCGGCTTGCCGCCTGAAGTCCTAAGGAGCATAGCGGCTAGAAAATTCCCAGAATCACCAGTTTCACCCAGTAATAGCAAATTGGGCTGGCGAAGATCAAACTGTCACCACGATCCAAAAATCCGCCATGACCGGGGATCAATTGTCCGGAATCTTTCAAGCCGGCATCTCGCTTCAAGAGAGATTCGCTCAAATCACCCAGCTGAGCCGCCACGCTGCCGATAGATGCCATGAGTGGCGCTTGCCACAACTTGAATTGAAAGGGGTGGCTCGGGAAAAGGAAGTTGTCCGAGACGTAAAATACAAACAATGTCCAGGCGATTGAGGAGAAGAATCCGACGAGCGCGCCTTCGACGGTTTTCTTTGGGCTCACCTGCGGATACAAGAGTCGTTTGCCGAACTTCTTGCCGGCGTAGTAAGCAAAGACATCTGTGGCCCAAACAATAAAGAGACTGGCCCAGACGTAGGCCAGCCCCGGCTGCAAAAGTGGATTGGCGATGTGCTCGCTGCCCGGCGGCTTGAGATTGCGCAAGAGCACCAGGCAGCTTGGCATCCATCCGACATATATAAACCCCAGTACGGTCGTGGCAATATCAGCAATGGTGGCCGGCGGACTTTCGGTTCTAAACAGCACTCTAATGAAGGAGATGCAAACACCAACCGTCAAAAGCAAGGGGAAATGCTCTACGGAAAAGCCGGGCGGCAGGTTTAGCCCAGGCAACTCGGGCAGCGCCGCCATCACGAAATAAGCGATGATCATACCCCTGATTACTCGCGGCGAAGGGTTCATTCCCTTGGCCCGTGTCATTGCTATGAACTCTTCGCCGGCCAGATAAGCGGCGGTGCCAAGGGCAAGGGCCAGAATCGGACCGCCCATCATGATACTTATCATTCCGGCGCCAAAAAGGAGCCATCCATAAAGGACTCTCAAATCATGCTACTCCAATCGAGCACATTTAAATTATAAAGGTTCAGCTTTTCTCGGAACTGCCGGTTCGGCTTAGCTCGGTTCTCGAGCCGGTGGCTTCATCCCTGGCAGCGCCGTCTCCCTGATTGATGCCCGACTTGCCGGAGCGCGCTCTTCTTGCCATCAGTCTGGCCGCTACATACGCAGTCAAGGGAATCGTGCAGACCAAGCCAAGGCTGCCGGTTAGCGCCGCACAGATCTCGGTGGCGACCAGGTCTAAATTCAACAGCTTTGTCGACGGCATCTGCGCAGCCAACAAGAGCAGCGGCAAGGCCGAACCGGTGTAAGCCAGCACGAGAGTAGTTGTCATCGTGCCCATTATGTCCCGACCGACATTCATGCCGGATTTGTAAAGAGCGCCGACGGAGAGATTTCGGTCTGTGCGGCTGACTTCCCAGACAGACGAGGCAATCGAAACGCCGACATCCATTATCACTCCTAAAGCGCCGATCAACATTCCGGCCGCCAGAAGTCCGCTGTAAAACGACAGTGGCTGAGCGCTCATGCTACTTCTTAAAATTTGTGCTTCTTCACTGGACAGCCCGATCAAGGGACCAGCTTGTATCACAATCTGCGCCGAAACTCCGGAGATCAAAACACCACCGGCAGTACCGGCTATTCCGGCAATCGCCTTTCGTGAAAATCCTGCGGAGAAAAGCATCGTAGCGACGGTGGAGCCGAAACAAATTAAGGTTGCCGTCAACAAAGGATTGACCCCTTTCAAGCTGAGCGGCAGGAGCACAAACGAGATCAGTCCGATGCAAACCAGCAGACCGGTAAGGGCCTTTACCCCTTGTTTGCCTCCAAACAAGAGAAAAACAGCCAGGAAAGCAGCCAGCAACCACAGCAATACATGCTCACGTCGATAGTCGGAGATATTAACTTCCGGACTGCCACCATTAGTAGTGACAATACAAAGGATCACTTCCTGCCCGGGCTTAACAGTGACGTTATAGGCAGGATTATCCGTAATCTCGTTGGGTGTGACGAACGTCGAGCCGCGAAACCTTCCTTCGAGCACTTCCACTTCAGCCATTTGGTGGCGGCTTACCATTCCGGTCTTGCGCAGCAATTCCTGATCTACCGAGGCGGTGGTTACGGCACGCACCTTACCCACGACGAACTCCTCGTCGATGTTCTGCCCGGACTTCTCGGCACTGGCACCACCGGTCATATCACTGGCGATGCAGGTAGACGGTGATAACGACGCACCAGAGCGGGCGCAAAACGGCAGGGCAACCATCGTTACCAGTGACAACAGCATGCAAATTGCCGCAAGACGAATTTGATCCTTCGTCGCCAAGGAATTCATAATTACAAATCCCCTTCCGCCTGCAACGACTCCAGCGACAGCTGTTGCAGCGGCGCTTGCCGGCTGAGGTGCCGGTAGGCGGCAGGCGTAGCCATTCTGCCGCGAGGAGTTCTTTGAATGAATCCACGCTGAATCAAGAATGGTTCATAGACATCCTCGACCGTATCGCTGTCCTCACCGATCGTAGCGGCGATCGTATCAATGCCGACCGGACCACCGCCGTAGTTGTCTATTAGCACTTCCAGCAACCGCCTGTCCGTCGGGTCCAATCCGGAAGCATCGACTTGATATGTCTCCAAAGCCTCTGCTGCCAACGGCCCATCGACCGGCGAGCGCTGTTTGTACTGAGCGAAATCTCTTACAAGCCTGACCAGCCTGTTGGCGATGCGAGGAGTTCCCCGTCCCCGCTGGGCAATTACTTCGATACCGGCATCGCTCATCTCGACCTTCAGAATCGAAGCCGTTCTGCGCA
The DNA here is from genome assembly GCA_964607945.1 of uncultured Candidatus Obscuribacterales bacterium. Lineage (GTDB taxonomy): Bacteria > Cyanobacteriota > Vampirovibrionia > Obscuribacterales > Obscuribacteraceae > JAGVKB01. Next base: position 3,176 of record CAZSNX010000042.1, on the reverse strand, counting down.
CAATCTGACTCAACTCCGCCAGATTGTAAAATTCAAGCCGGCAAACGAAGCCGAATCGATCTCGTAAAGCATTGGACAGCATACCGGCTTTGGTGGTGGCACCGATCAATGTGAAGCGCGGAATCGGCAGCCTCATCGAGCGAGTGGCATGTCCCTTTCCCGATGTCAGGTCGATTACGAAATCTTCGATAGCGGGATAGAGCAGCTCTTCTGCGACTCGGCTGAGCCGGTGAATTTCATCTATGAACAAGACATCACCTTCTTCGAGTTGATGCACCAGTCCGACAATGTCCCTCGGTCTTTCGAGACTCGGTCCGGTCGTCAAATGAAGTTTGGTGCCCATCTCATTGGCAATGACATGGGCCAGCGTCGTCTTTCCCAGTCCGGGCGGACCGTAGAAAAGCACATGATCTAAAGCCTCTGCTCTCGACTTAGCGGCAGCAATGGACATTTCCAACATCGACTTCAATCGGCTCTGCCCGATGTAATCCAGCAAGTTTATCGGTCGAAGCGACAGATCTACCCTTTTGTCCGAGGCAGACTCACGAGCTGACAAAACTTCCGAGCGGCGTCCTTTGTTATGACCCCGGCCGGCCGGCATCTGTTCGTCTGGCCTGACGTTGGTTTCGCCGCTTGTTTTAGAGTTGCCAGACTGGCTCGGAATGATTGTCATCGTCCTATTATTACCCAAGGTCGGCGAGTTCTTTACAAATGTGGGGCGGTCGGCCGAGAATCTTTAGAACGGGACGATTAAAATTTGTCAAGGTCTTGCCAACATACCGAGCCTATAATTGAGAAATGACTTACTATGCGCCACCGTCCGAGCGGAAAATCCTGAGCGCCTCGCAGGGGAGTAGAAGCTTGTCGGGTAGAGACTACGAGCCGGATTTGTCCGTTGTCGTTCCGGTTTATAACGAAGAAGAAAACATCGACAGGCTCTACGCACGCCTGACCGAATCGCTTGCCGCGCTGGGCAAGTCGTTTGAGTTGATTTTTATCGACGACGGCTCATCGGATGCATCCTTCAAGCATCTGGAAGCAATTGCCGCCAATGATCGTTATGTCAAAGTAATTCGTTTCGCTCGCAACTACGGTCAAACAGCCGGTCTGGCCGCCGGCATCGACTATGCCAGCGGCGATGTAATCGTCCCGATGGACGCTGACTTACAAAATGATCCGGCCGACATCGGCCAACTCCTTGCGAAACTTTCGGAAGGCTACGATGTCGTCAGCGGTTGGCGAAAGGACCGTCAAGATGAGCTGTTTACCAGGCTCATCCCCTCCTGGATCGCCAACAAGATCATCTCGGTAATCAGCGGCGTCCGGCTTCACGATTACGGATGCTCGCTCAAGGCATACCGCCGTGAAGTAATCAAAGATGTTCGACTGTACGGTGAAATGCATCGCTTCGTTCCGATTTACGCAACTTGGATGGGCGCAAAAGTAGCGGAGATTCCGGTCAGCCATCATGCGCGCCAGTTCGGCAAGTCCAAGTACGGAATTTCGCGCACCTTCAAAGTCGTGCTTGATTTGATGACCGTAAAGTTTCTTTCCGAGTACGCCACCAAACCGATTTACGTGTTCGGCTCAGCCGGTCTCTGGGCGTTCGTCGGAGCCTTTGCCAGTTTCGTGTGGATGGTAGTTCTGAAATATTTCTACCACACGACATTTATTCAGACACCGCTGCCGGTCCTTTCGGCAATGTTCCTCATGCTGGGAATGCAATTCATTTTGATGGGATTGCTGGCCGAACTCGTGATGAGAACTTATCACGAATCGCAAGGCAAGCGAATTTACCTCGTCAAGACTGCACTCAACGTGGAGCCAGACTAGCCGGAGCCCTGGCGCTTAGATCGCTGCCACCGCAATTTAAGCGCTAATATGAAAGGGTAAATGGCCGCTGGAAATTTATCAGCCGCAGCTGCTCAAGCAATCGCATCTGTCTTTATCAAAACGAACTCGACAAACATTCATGGCGCCCGACTCCAGTGCAAACGTCAACGCGGCTCATCCACACCCGGGAGCTGCCTTCTTCTGGTGGTTGGCAGTAGCCAGTGCCGGATTTTGGGCTCTGCTATGGACGTTGACCGCACCACAATTTCTGGGCGGACCGATGCAGGCCGGCGACATCGCAGGCATAGACATCGTCGCGCCCGCCCAACTGTCCCTAGCCGACGAGCCGGCCACACTGCAGGCGCGTGAAACCGCTCGTCAACAAGTTCTGCAAGTCTTCAAGCGGGATTCGAGTATCGATCAATTGATCAGGCGAAAGCTGGTAAGACAGTTAGAAGCCGTATCGGCACTGCAGAAGACCGCCAACCTGCCAATCGAAGGCTTGAATCTTGCCGCGGACGAACAGGTATATCTGATTGCTTCCCCAGACAGCATCTGGGAAAGAATGACATCGTCGGCAGCTCAAAAGCCAGGCGCCCAAACACCATCAGTCGGTCATGCCAAGCAACTCGATGCCGAACAGCAACCGGTGCGGCCGGCACTCGAATCAGGTATTGAGGCCAAGCTCAAAGCTGCCGATGCACACAAACCAAAAGCAAGTAGCAACGTTTCGAAGTCACAGCCGGCAAATCTACTGGCTGCAATCAGCGCCGCAAGAACGTTTTACCAGAGTTTGGATGCGGACGACAAGCGAGATCTGCTCTATCTGGCTGTAACTGTCAGTCCAAAGGATTGGCAAGCCAAACGCTCGACAATCGAACAGGCGACCATGAGACTCCTCCAGCTTGGTCCGCTCTTTCCCGATACACCGCATTCGGATTGGGAGCGAACCGTTCTGGAATTCCTACCGGACAGTTGGAGCGACAAAATTCGCTGGACTTGCGCAAAAGTAGTTGCCTCGGTGCTCGAGCCGAACGTCATCGTTGATGCCGAAGCCACCAAACGCAAGGCAGACAGCGCGGCAGCGGCAGTCAAACCGATGACCAGAACGATCAAACAAGGACAGGTGTTGGTCGCTAAAGGGACAATTATCTCGGCAGAGGCTGCGAACTCTATCAATCTGCTAGGCATTCAAAGAGCAACCAACTGGTCGCTGATTCTCAGCCTGACCTTTTCATTGATTGCCGCCTGTACCTGCTTTGCCTTGTTTCTGAACATCTTTTCGCCCAAGCACCTCTATTCGGCATCAGCAATCGGATTGATGTTTACAGTTTCCGTAGTCA